>NZ_JAAGPE010000237.1:0-14770 GCF_017104605.1 Burkholderia sp. Ac-20384
TCAGGGCGGCCTGCGGCGGTGCGGCAGCCAATCCGCCCGCCAACGGCGCATCCGGAGAATCGCCGGCGGCGCCTGTCCCGCGATGCCAGTCCGCGCCGCTCCACATCGCCATGCCGGCAATCGCCGCCAGCCCCACGACACCATAGACCATGGCGCGCCGCGCCAGCGGCGCGCGCCCTCCTCGTGCCGTCATCGATTACACGCCCGCCAGCTTCAGCCGGTTCGCATGCGTGCGGATCACCGCGACCGGATCTTCCGCATACGCGCCGCGCACGCCGAGCAGCTGGTTGATCTCGTCGAGGTGGTTCCACTTGTAGCTCGTGCTCAGCACCTTGCCGTACAGCGCACTGCACTTCGACACGAGCCCGTCGTTCTGCCCCGAGCTACGGTTGATCATCACCGTGCCCGTGCCGTACAGCGCGAGCGTCGACAGGTCGAGCGCATTGGCCGGGTCGACGACCGGAATGGTGCTCGTGTCCGTCGCACCCGTGACGCCGAACAGCGAGAGCGTCGGCTGGATCGCCGTGCCGGCCCACGAGTACAGCAGATGCGTATTGCCGCCGACGGTTTCCGTCGGCGCACCGGTCTGGCAACTGCCCGGCGCACCGAGGCCCGCGCTCGGATAGTTCTGGTTGTACGTGGCGGCCCGTGCGGTCGTCAGCGTCTGCAGCGCGGCGAGCGCGTCCTGGTTCGTGTTGTGGCTGCTGCTCGTCAGGATCCCGAACACATTGACGAACGCGGCGATCACCGATGACGAAAGCCCGGTCGGATCGTACGCAAGCACGTTCTGCACGAAGTCGGCGAACTCGGAGCCGCGATGCGGCGTGCCGATCGTCGTCACCGACGCAACGAGTTCGGGTGCGACGGCCGCGACGTAGCGCGACGTGAGGCCGCCCTGGCTGTGACCGACGAGATTGACCTTGGTTGCGCCCGTCGCCGCGAGCACCGTCTTCACGTAAGCGAGCAGCTGTTCGCCGCGCCCGTTCGGGCCGTCGTCGCTCTGGAACCCCGACAGGTTCGCGACGTAGACGGTCGCACCGTTCTGTTGCAGGTCTTCCTGGATGCCATACCAATACTCGAGCACGCCGGCGTACTTGTCGGTACCCGAGAGCCCGTGCACGAGGATGATCGGATAACGCGTCGCCGTGTAGCCATCGGCGGGCGAGCTCGCCGCCATCGCCGCGTGCGTCGTCGCGAGCGTCATTGCTACCGTCGTCCCCGCGAACGGCGCGATGCTCATCGCGCATGCCACTGCCCCTGCCACCACCCTGGAACGCATCGTTCTGGCCATGCATGTTCTCCTGATTATTGTGCTGCCGGTGCGAATGAAGCCGGATCGACACGCACTATGCGTCGCAAACGTCGCGACCACCGTGTGCGTCGAATGCGGGAGTGAATCACGAGTCGCGAACGTTTGCGCCCTGACTAGATACGGTTCTCTAATCGGTTGACGTACCCCGCCCGTTCGGGCGGGGCCGCATTCATGCGTGCGCATGCTGCAACGCACACGCGCAACGCGTTACAGCTTCGCACTCACGCGCACCCATGCGGTCCGGCCCGGCTCCATCACCGGCGAGTTCGCCGGATAGCCGAAGCCCGCGTTGCCGGCGAGGTTCAGGTGCTCGGTGTAGGCCTTGTTCAGCACGTTGTCGACGCCGACCGAGATCTGCACGGTCTTGCTGACGTTGTATTGCGTATGCAGCGAGAGCACACCGAATCCGGCGCTCGGGCCGAAGTCCTTGCCGACCACGTTGCCCTCGTTCAGTGCATAGCGATGCTGCGGCGCAACGATGCGCCACAGTCCCCCTGCCGACCACGCGCCACGCGTGTATTCGAGCCCGATGCGCGCCTCGAGCGGCGGCATCTGCGGCAACGGATCGCCGGTTGCCACGTTGCGCCCCCACGCATACGCGAGCGACGTGTCGACGCGCAGCGGCGAAACCGGTTTCCACGACACACCCGCTTCGCCACCCATGATCTGCGCATTGACGTTGGTTGCCTGCGTGGTCGGGCCCATCATGCCGGCCGCGTAGTTGAACAGAATGAAATCCTGCACGTAGCCCGCGTAGGCCGACACCCAGGCGTCGAGCCGGTCGCTCTTGTATTGCGCACCGATGTCGAGCTGCGTGGTCTTCTCCGGCTGCACCGCCGAGAACGCGTTGATCGAACCGGCCGGCCCGCGCTTCGCGGAGAACAGTTCCCAGTAGTCGGGATAGCGCTCCGTATGGCCGACGCCCGCGTACCACGTGACCGGCAGCGACACGAGATCGCGCTCGTAGCGGATGAAACCGCTCGGTAACACGCGCGTGCGATCGTCGTCGAAAGTCGGGTTCGGCTTGCTCATCATCATGCCGCTCGTTGTCGCACGCTTGTCGCGTGCGCTCGCGTAGTCGACGCGCACGCCGCCGATCACGCGCGACACGTCGCTTGCGTACCATGTCAGTTCGCCGAACACGCCTGCGTTCCACATCGTCGCCTGCGCATCCCACGGCTTGTCGCCGTAGTTCTGCCGCCCCATCGCCGAACGCGAGTCGAGCCGGTTCGATTGCGCATCGACGCCCGTCACGAGCTTGAAGTCGTCGGCAAAGCGGAACGTCGCGGCCGCGCGCGCGCCGAACGTGCGACGCCGCACTTCCGACGCCATCCGCATCGGCATGCTGCTGGTCGGGTCCGGTTGCCGCAACGTGTAGTTGTCCATCACGTGATCGGCTTCGTTGTAGTACACGCGTGCCTCGATCCGGTCGAGCACATCGCCGAGATGCTTCTTGTCGAACGACAGGCCGAACGTCTCGCGACGGAAATGCGCGCCGTCCATCCCGCGCCCCGCATAGCGCGCATAGCCGTCACCGGTGCCGGCAGTCAGCTCGACGCGGGTGTGGTCGTCCGGCGTCCAGCCGAGCGCCGCGTCGGCATTCCACTTGTCCCACTGCGAAGGCACGGTGTTGCCGTTGCCGTCCTTGTAGTCCTGCGAATGGGCATGGTTCGCGGTCACGCGGCCATAGACATCCGGCGTGCCGGCCGTCACGTCGATGTTCTGGTCGTTGCGGCCGAACGACCCGCCGACCAGGCTGCCGTCGAAACGCATGCCGGGCTTGTCGAAGCGCGGCGTCACACGCTCGAACATCACGGTGCCGGCCGACGCGCCGGGACCGTACAGCACGGTCTGCGGCCC
Organism: Burkholderia sp. Ac-20384; assembly: GCF_017104605.1. Lineage (NCBI taxonomy): Bacteria > Pseudomonadati > Pseudomonadota > Betaproteobacteria > Burkholderiales > Burkholderiaceae > Burkholderia > Burkholderia sp. Ac-20384. The sequence goes on from NZ_JAAGPE010000237.1 coordinate 3,173, forward strand.
CTTCACGACGGTGACCTTGTCATAGCTTTCCGGTGCGATGTACGACGTCGGCGCATCCATCCGGCCCGGACAGGCGCCGAGCGTCGACATCCCGTTCGCCAGAATGTTCAGCCGCGAGCCGAACATCCCGCGCAGCACGATGTCGCCGTTGGTGCCGCCGCTGCGGATCGACGTGAAGCCGGGGATCGTTTTCAGGTAATCCGCGCCGTCGCTGGCAGGCAGCGGCTGGCGCGGAGTCTTCGGATCCGTGACGACGACGAGCGGCGTCGACAGCGGCGATGCGACGACTTCGATGGCCGGCAGCGGCGCGGCCGTATCGTCGGTCGCCGCGCCGGGTGCGCGCGCCGTTTCGGCGGCCGCGGCGCTCGCGGCCAATGCGCTGACAGCAAGCGCGGGAACGGTGAGTTTCAGCACGCGCGGCAACCGCCGCGCACAGGCATTGCGTGACGCCCGCGGCGCACGCAACTGGAAAATGGTCATGATCGAAAGCCCGAGTGACGCCCTCCACGCGGCCTCGACGGGCCGCACGGATTCAGCGGTGAATAGAACGGAAACAGCGCGTCAGGCGCGCTCGGGCGGTGCGCGCGGGTATGCGCGCGGATAGCGGTCGGTGCGCGCCGCGACGGCAGGCGGCGCGACGGCGGAAACGGAAACGACGGGAACGGAAGCGAGTGCCGCGGCGGCAGGCCCGCCGATCGCAGGGCTGTGCGCGAAGAAGCCGCAGTAGCCGCACGCATCGAGATGCAGCGCATGATCGTGCATGCGGCCCGCATCGGGCGACTGATGCGCGCCATGCTCCGTACTGCAGACGATTGCGTCGGGTGTGGCCGCCTGCGCGACACGCCACTGCGACACCAGCGGCGCCGCGATCGCGAACCAGATCGCGAGCACGCCAAGCCAGGCGGTCAGGTGACGATGTCGGTGCAGCATGCTCGGCAACGAGTAAGCGGAATGTAAAAACAGCCGAGATGTTACAGAATGTTTAACGCGATGACCAGCGCGGATGCCGGTAAACGGGCCGGGGGCGCATGGTTGTCAACACAACCATGCGCCCCCGCCTGCTGCTGGCTTGCGGAACGTGCCGTTCAGGGCGCCATGCGTCGCAGCACGTCGTCGCGCCGGATGAAATGATGGTAGAGCGCGGCCAGCGCGTGCAGGCCGATCACGAAGTAGAACGCGTTGCCGATCAGCTCGTGCGCTTCCTTGATCGTCGGCCGCAGCGCCTTGTCGGGGCCGAACAGCGTGAATGAAATGCCGAGCCAGTCGAGCGACACCGGCTTGCCGCCCAGGTTGATCATCATGATGCCGAGCAGCGGCTGCGCGATGATGAACACGTAGAGCGCGACATGCGCGAGCTTCGACAGCCAGCGCAGCAGCGTCGCTTGCGGAATCGCGTCCGGCACACGGCTGACGGCTCGCCACAGCACGCGCAGCACCGACAGCACGAGCACGAGCGTGCCCGCGGTGAGATGCACGTTCATCCAGAACACCCGGCTGTCGCTGCCTTTCGGCCCGCGAATCTCGATCGCCAGGTAGGCCAGCGCCACCAGCAGGAAGACGGCCCAGTGGAAGAAGATCGCGGGCGAGCTGTAGCGCGTCTGTTTCGCGAGGATGTTTCTCATGCTTCGTCTCGTGTTGTATGCGGGGATGGACGCATGCAGCCACCGGCCTGCGCCCGGCAAAACTGCCCCGATTGTAGCCGCACGGGCGCCCGGTTTTGCACGACGCGCGCAAATATCCGACGAATTGCCTACGTGCGCCGCGCGGGGCGTCATATGGAAAATCCGCATCGCGCGCCCAAACGGCTGTGGCACGATGGAGCTTTGGTGCGACGGCGCGCGGGCATCATGAGCAAGGCGTTCTTCGTTGCGGCCTATCGGCTGACCGCCGCGTTGCTCGCGGTATCCACCACGCTGCACAGCGTCGCCGACTACTGGCACCTGCCGGGCTTTCATCTCGGCAACTACCTCAGCTACTTCACGCAACTGAGCAGCCTCTACGCGGCCGCGATGCTCGCCACCGGGCTCTGGCGCATCGCACGCCCCGGCTCGGCCCGCTACGAATCGATGCGCGGCGCCGCGGTGCTGTACGTCCTGATCACCGCGATCGTCTACGAACTCCTGCTCGCGCGACTCGATGCGCTGCGCCACATCACGCCGGCATTCAACAACTGGGTGCTGCACCGGATCGTGCCGCTTGTCGTGCTGTGCGACTGGCTGTACGTGGAGCCGCGCCAGCCTATCCCGTGGCGCAGCGCGTTCGCGTGGCTCGGTTTCCCGATCGTCTATCTCGGCTATACGCTGGTGCGTGGCGCGCTGGAGAACTGGTACCCCTATCCGTTCGTCGATCCGCGGCCGCACGGCTACCTGCCGGTTGCGATCCAGTGCTCGCTGATCGCGCTGGGCGCGGCGGCGCTCGCACTGGGCATTCGCTGGCTCGGCAATCACGCGAGACAGTCCGGTGCGGTGACGCTCAAGAAAGGATGAAGGCGGAAGCGTGTGCGCCGCCCGGCGCACACGGGGTGATGCGGGTCGTCAGCCGCCGTTGCGCGGCAGGAAGTTCATCGGGTCGACGACCTTGCCGTTCTGGCGGACTTCGAACTCGAACGTCGAACGGCCGCTCGCGTCGGAGCCCATTTCGGCGACCGGCTGGCCCTGGCGCACCGCATCGCCTTCGTTGACGAGCAGCTTGCCGTTGTGTCCGTAGGCCGTGATGAGCCCGTTCTCATGCTTCAGGATCACGAGCGGGCCGTAGGCCTTGACGCCGGACCCGGCGTACACCACGCGCCCGGCCGCCGCGGCCCGCACCGAATGGTCCGGCCCGGAGGCGACGATCACGATGCCGCGTGTCTTGCCGGCCGAGAACGGCGTCGCCACAACACCGGTGGCCGGCCATGCGAGCGAGCCCGGCTGCGCGGCCGCCGCGGACGGCTGCCCGAGCGACGTCGCGGCAGGCGGCGGCGCGACACGTAGTACCTGGCCGGGATACACGGCATCGGTCGGTGCCATGTGGTTCCAGCTGGCCACGTCCTGGACGCGCTGCCCGTAGGCGTTCGCGACGCCCGCGAGCGTATCGCCCGGATTCACGCGGTAATAGCCGGCAATCACGCCCGGCGTCGCGGCCGACGTAGGTGCCGACTGGCGCGCCGGCTGCCAGCTGTCGGTCCACGGCGTCATCGTGCAGCCCGTCAGCGCGATGGCTGCGGCAACGAGCGCCGCCTGCGGCAGCCAGCGCGTCAGCGCATCGTGGATGGGAATAGTTTCTCTCAAGGGTCCTCCCGGATTTGCGTCGTTGCGCCGCCCACCGCCCCCCGGCGCGCGACGCACGATGTCCGGCCGAACGGCCGGACCAACCAGTATCCGACCGCTCTCGCGGCCGTCAGTTTCCACAGCGGGACATTGGTGCGAATGGGCTCACCGGCCCCTCTTTCGCGTCGTCCCAATCGGCAAAGATACCATTTGTGGCGGTCAAGGCCGCGTCAGGTGCCCGATCCGGCAACAATCTTGCGTCGCCGCACCCGTGTGCCGGCAGCCTGCAAGCCCCGCCGCGCGGGCCGCCGGGCGGGCCTGCGGCGGATCTCCGGCCTGCCGTGCCGCCCTCGCAGGCAGTATCGATCCCGTCACATTCCCCCCTTCGATCGCCACCTATACTCGGTGATGCACTGCGCGATCCAACGACAACGAGGAGCATGACAATGAACAACGCGACGTTTCTTTCCGTGCAGCTCAACGCCGACGACTTCTCCGGTTCCAGCGGCCTGGTCGAATTGCTCAACCGGCACCTGCTGTTCGCGACCGACGTCGCCGAGGCGGCCGATGCGCTCGTCCAGCTGGCGAGCGTCGCGCATATGACCGGTGCCACGCGCCACAGCGTCGAGCTGCCGATCCTCGCGATCGAGCGGCTGCGCGATGCGCTCGACACGTTGAGCGGTTACGACGAAACGTGGCTGCAGGTGCTAGAACCGGCCGAAGCGCTGTTTCGGGACATCGGGCGCGGCCGGCGCCCGCTGCACTGAACCGACGGCTGGCGCGATACGCGCGTCACCAATGAAAACAGCCCGGCGTTCCGCATGACGGAACGTCGGGCTGTTTGTACTTCAGGGGTCGGATCAGGCCGCCGATGCGGCCGCACCATTAACGACCCTTGTAGATCGGGGCGTCGTCAGCGATACGCTTGACTTGCCAGCCGGTCTTGGCCTTGGCCGGCGCGCCGGATTCTTGCGCGGCAGCCGGTTGCGCGCCGTAGCCGGTCGTGTCGGCAGCGGCAACGTTCTGTTGCGGGTTCAGGCGGGCTTCAGCAGCCTGGATGCCTTCCGGGTAGTTCGTACGGTCGCTGCCCAGCTTGTAGCCGGCCTGTTGCACGGCGACCAGTTCGGCCTTCACTTGTGCACGGGTGACGGGCGCGTTCTGTTGGGCGAACGAGACGGCGGGAACGGCGAGGACGGCAGCTGCAGCGAACGTTGCGATCAGCGATTTCATGATTACCTCCGGGATTTTTTTTGCTCCGCCGCACACACCATGTCTGCAGCGATGGATCAGAGTTTAGTCCCGGCGTCCCCTAGGGAAAACCATGAAAGAGCGAAAACACTGTTTCCCCGGAGCTAACAATGTCGGCATCCGGGAGTGAAAAACCCTATTCAGAGAATAGATTTTCGCAACAATACCGTCCCCGCCAGCCGGTCAGGACCAGTTCGCGTGGAAGCTGCCCGGCTTGTCGGTACGCTCGAACGTGTGCGCGCCGAAGAAGTCTCGCTGCGCCTGCACGAGGTTCGCCGGCAGCCGCTCGGAGCGGTAGCTGTCGAAGTACGCGACCGCCGACGCGAACGCCGGAACCGGCACGCCGGCCTTCACCGCGGCGACCACGACGTCGCGCAGCGATGCCTGGTAGTTCGCGGCGATGTCCTTGAAGTACGGATCGAGCAGCAGGTTCGCGAGCGCCGGATCCTTCGCGTACGCATCCGTGATCTTCTGCAGGAAGCGCGCGCGGATGATGCAGCCCGCACGGAAGATCTTCGCGATCGTCCCGAGATCGAGGTTCCAGCCGTACTCTTCCGACGCCGTGCGCAGTTGCGCGAAGCCCTGCGCGTACGAGATCACCTTGCTCAGGTACAGCGCGCGGCGCACCGCTTCGACGAACGCGGCACGATCGCCGTCGAACGGTGCGGCGGCCGGGCCCGACAGGACCTTGCTGGCCGCGACGCGCTCGGTCTTCAGCGACGACAGCACGCGCGCGAACACCGATTCGGTGATCAGCGGCAGCGGCACGCCGAGATCCAGCGCATTCTGGCTCGTCCACTTGCCGGTACCCTTCTGCGCGGCGCGATCGAGGATCACGTCGACCAGATGCTTGCCGGTTTCCTCGTCCTTTTTGCCGAAGATCTTCGACGTGATCTCCATCAGGTAGCTGTCGAGTTCGCCCTGGTTCCACTCGGTGTACACCGCGCCGAGTTCGTCGTTGGTCAGGCCCGCGACGTCCTTCAGCACCGCATAGCTTTCGGCGATCAGCTGCATGTCGCCGTACTCGATGCCGTTGTGGACCATCTTCACATAGTGGCCTGCACCGTCCGGCCCCATGTACGCGACGCACGGCTCGCCGTCCGACGGCGCCTTGGCCGCGATCTGCTTGAGGATCGGCTCGACGAGGTCGTATGCGTCACGCTGGCCGCCGGGCATGATCGACGGGCCGCGCAGCGCGCCCTCTTCGCCACCCGACACGCCGGTGCCGATGAAGTGCAGGCCCGATTGCGCGAGCTCCTGGTTGCGGCGGATCGTGTCGGTGAAGTGCGTATTGCCGCCGTCGATCAGCACGTCGCCCTTCTCGAGCAGCGGCTTGAGCGACGCAATCGTCGCATCGGTCGCTTCGCCGGCCTTCACCATCATCAGGATCCGGCGCGGCGTTTCGAGCGACGCGACGAACTCCTCGAGCGTATAGGTCGGCACCAGATTGCGGCCGGGGAATTCGGCGATCAGTTCGTCGGTTTTCTCGCGGCTGCGGTTGTACACCGACACCGCGTAACCGCGGCTCTCGATATTGAGTGCGAGATTGCGGCCCATCACCGCGAGCCCGATCACACCGATTGCTTGTTTGCCCATTAGTCAATTCTCCGGAAAAAACGGGGCGCGACCCGAACCGGGTCGCGCGCACAGGCGAAAGGATAGTGGAAACCCGGCGGCGATGCGCGCTTCCGTGTCATTGCTCCGCGTGCGGCAGCCGCCGGAACACGACGCTCAGGTTGTTCGCCGGCATCTCGACCACCTCGATGCAGTCGAGCCCGCGATCGAGGCCGAGCGCGACGACGGTCTCGAGGTCGCGCACGCCCCACGACGGGTCGCGGCTGCGCAGTTGCAGGTCGAAGGCTTCGTTCGACGGCGCCGTGTGCCGGCCCTCGCGGCGATACGGCCCGTAAAGGAACAGCACGCCACCCGGCCGCAGCAGGCGCGACGCGCCCGCGAACAGCGCGTCGGTGCAGGCCCACGGCGAGATGTGAATCATGTTGATGCAGACGATTGCATCGAGCGCGTCGACCGGCCACGACGCGTCGCGCACGTCGAACGCGAGCGGCCCGGCAACGTTGGCGAGGCCCGCATGGGCAACCCACGCGGCGATCGAGCGCCGCGCCTGAGCATCGGGATCGCTCGGCTGCCAGTGCAGGCCCGGCAGCGCCTGCGCGAAGTGGACCGCGTGCTGCCCCGTGCCGCTCGCGATTTCGAGCACGCGACCGCTCGCCGGCAACACGCGGCGCAAGACGTCGAGGATCGGCCCGCGATTGCGTTCGGCCGCCGGCGCCGACAGCCGCACGGACGGATCGGAAGAAGATGTCGGATCGGTCACGATGCCTGCTCCGGTGCGTGGCCCGTCAGGCCCAACCGCGCAGTCAGCGCGTCGAGCGTGGATGCGCAGCGCGCCTCGACCTTCAGCGTCAGCATCGGATCGGCGCGCGTATGGCCGAGATTGAGCGCGGCGACCGGCTTGTGCTGTGCCTGCGCCCACACGCAGAAGCGGTAGCCGGAATACACCATCAGCGACGAGCCGACGACCAGCAGCGCATCGGCCGCATCGAGCGCCTGCGATGCGAGCGCCACGCGCTCGCGCGGCACGTTTTCGCCGAAGAACACGACCGCCGGCTTCAGCAGCCCGCCGCACGCGGGGCACGCCGGGATGCGGAACGTGTCGAGCGCGGCCCATTCGAGGTGCGCGTCGCCATCCGCGGCCGGCTCGGCCTCTGCGCCCAGCAGTTCGGGATTGTCGCGCTCGAGCATGACCTGGATCGTCGCGCGCGCATGATGCGCGCCGCAATCGAGGCACGTGACGCCGTCGATTCCGCCGTGCAGTTCAATGACGTCGCCGCTGCCCGCGCGCTGGTGCAGGCCATCGACGTTCTGCGTGACGAGACGCTCGATCCGTCCCGCGTGGCCAAGCCGCGCGAGCGCGACGTGCGACCCGTTCGGCTGCGCGCGGCCGACGACGGGCCAGCCGATCATGCTGCGCGCCCAGTAGCGCCGCCGCGCGGCATCGGAGCCGAGAAATTCGTGGAGCTGAATCGGCGGCGAGCGCATCCATTGGCCGTTGCGGTCGCGATAGCCCGGAATGCCGGAGTCGGTGCTGATGCCCGCACCGGTCAGCACCAGCAGGCGCGGATGACGCTCGACGAACGTGTGCAGCGCATCGAGTGCGGCCGGATCGACGCCGGCGGTTGAAGGGTCGTGCAAGGCTTTGTCGTTCATGTTGGCAACGCGTGATCGGGCGCGCCGGCAAGCACCGTGCGCCCGCACGGGCGGCCAGGCACGCCAGCACATGATACAGAACGCCGCGCGATCGGGCCGATGGCTCGCGTCGCAAACCGGCGCACAAAAAAAGACGCCCATCGCCACATGGCGATGGGCGCTTCAACAATTGATCCATCGGGGTAGTGGATCAACTGACAGCACAATTTCGCGGCGTCCGCCCTGCTGCGGCCGGTGGACGCTTCCCCTGGACTGCCTGTGTTCCGCGATGCCGAACGCATCGATGCGCTGCCGGCTTTCCGGTGCGATCCGGTTCGGCCCCGTCGCGCCGACGCGATGCTCGGCGCACACACGCCTACGCCGCGCGACGACTCGCGTTGCGCGCGGCAGATTGACGATCCGGGATCCGGGCCGGGCCATCCGCAGGCATTCACGGTTCATCCCCGACGGCCGACTGGCACCAGTCGGCCTCGTGCGTCATATCTGCACGTCGTCGTTCAGAACAAACCCGATTGCTCGGATGGAACGGAAAGCCGCGCGCTCACGTCGCCTCGATAAACGGCGAAGCGAATAGCCCGGCAGGTCGGCGATTCATGTTTGCAACACGACACGTTGCGATTCGGTCTGTTTTCATTCTCTTGTCCCCGTCTCCGATACGTCCGACCCACTGAAGCGATCGCCGGACCGACTGCGTCCGCGACCGCGCTCACGGCCTGCACAGATATGCAAGGAGCGCACCATGCTTCACGCCGCAAGGCCGCGCGGGCGGATTGGGTGCGATCGACGCGAATCGCGCACCGGCAAGCAGCGCGAACGTTTCGAAACTGAAACGCCCGCCGGATCGACGGACGTCGGCCGCGCGTGCCGTCACGCCGCACCGGCCCGGCCCGCGCGGGCAGCGCGGCGTTGCGTCTGCGCGCGATCGCCGAACGGCTTACAATCGCCCCACAGTTCCGCATGAATGCCGCGCGGCCCCATGCCGGCATTCCTCGCGCAGCGCGCAGCACCTGACCGGAGGCCCCTACTCGACGCATGCCTGACGCAAACGACTGGCTGGATATCGACTACCGCACGCTGTTCCAGCTGCATCCGGATCGCCGGATCGAACGCGAGAACGATCCCGAATGCTCGCCCGCACCGCGCTTCTGGCTCGGCCGATGCGCGGACGGCAACCTGGCGGGCATACGCGCCGACGTGCCCGCCCCGATCGCAGACGCACTCGCGCGCCTGGCCGATAGCGAACCGCCGATGGCGGACCGCATGCAGCCTGCGCATCTCGAACGCTATCTCGCGCTGCTCGCCCCTGTTCTCCACTGGAATATCGGCCTCGTCTATCCGCTGCCGCACGCACTCCGATTCGACACCGCCCCATGTGTCGCGCTGATCGACGGCGACAGCGACGCGGGCCGGCACCTGCTGCATGCGCTGTCCACGCAGGGTATGCCCGAAGGCCTGTTCTCGATGGGGTTTCGGCACGTCGCCGATCTGTGGGCACCGTGGTGCGCGGCCGTCGTCGACGGAGAAGTCGCATCGATCGCGTTCGCCGCGCGGCTGTCCGAAGCCGGTGCCGAACTCGGTCTCGCGACGGCCCCTGCGTTTCGGGGGCGTGGCCTCGCGGCGGCGGTGACCGCAGCGTGGTCGCGGCTGCCGTCGCTTCAAACGCGCACGCTGTTCTACAGCACCGACAGCGACAACCGCGCGTCACAACGCGTGGCGTCGCGCCTCGGCCTCACGCTGCGCGGCACGACGCTGCGGGTGGCTTAGCACCGTGGCCGGCGCGACACCTCAACGAAAAGCTTCGATCACCTTGACGCGACGCCCGGTTTCGTCGACGAAGCAACTGTCGTGTTCCACGAGCCCGAGCGTGCCGCCCGCATCGGGCTGCCGCGATTCGGCACATGTGGCATCCCGTGCCTTGAGCCAGCGGCGCTCGTCGTTGCGCAGTCTCGCTTTGCCCTGCTCGTCCAGGTTCGCCATCTTCGTCTTGTAGACGGCATTCAACCGCTTGTCGGCCGCTTCGTATTTCAGCCGCAGGCAATTGCGGATGTCGGCCGTGTAGCCCGTTTCCTCGGCGGTCTTGCAGATAGCGGCTCGCTCTGCTTCGTCCGCGAGCGCACTGGCCGCAACCGCGAACAACAAAGCGCCCGCTGCCAGACCGATCACCCTGTGTTGAAGCGCATTCATCCGGATTCGTTGTTTCAATGAAGGAAGTCGTCGATTATGCCCGGCCCGCTTTCCGCATCACTTTCGTTGTGTGTACGCCAACCGGTCAAGCTCGATCGGTCCCGGCGCACGCCGTGCCGCGCAACCGTCGTGCAAACACGCTAGCATTCGGACACGCAATGTCGCGCGTTCGCTTCGCGCCGCCTCCAAGGACTCGACATGACCACGCCCGCCCCTGCCCGCCCCGACGTCGCGCATCGCGTCTTTTCGGACGGACGGTTGTCGATCGGCCTCACGCTTCCGCTGCTCCGCACCGGCCATATCGTCGCCGACTTCGACGAGCAGCTCGAACTCGCGGCGCTGGCCGACACGCTCGGCTTTCGCGCACTGTGGATTCGCGACGTGCCGCTGAACAGCGCCGACTACCCCGACCCGGTCGGCCACCTCGATCCGTGGGTCCTGCTCGGCGCACTGGCGTCACGCACGCGCCGGATCGCACTCGCCAGCGGTGCGATCGTGCTGCCGCTGCGTCATCCGCTGCATATCGCGAAAGGCGCGCTGTCGGTCGCGACGCTGTCGGGCGGCCGCTTCATTCTCGGGCTCGGCTCCGGCGACCGGCCGCCCGAATATGCGGCGTTCGGCGTCGATGCGGAGACGCGGCGCGACCGCTACCGCGCGCACTGGGACGTCGTCGCGGCCGCGCTCGGCGTGCCATCGCGCGTACTGCCCGACGAAGCGCCGCCCGATGCACCCGAATTCACGCTGCTGCCGCGCGGCAACGACGCGGTGCCGATGCTGGCGGTCGGCTCGGGCGGGCAAAGCGTCGACTGGATCGCACGGCACTCGATCGGCTGGATGACGTACCACCGCGATCCGGACACGCAGCGCGCCCGCTATTCGATGTGGCGCGCAGCGGTCGACCGGCTCGCGTCGCCCGCCTTTCGCGCATTCGGTGTATCGATGCGGCTCGACCTCCTTCCGGATCCCGACGCGCCAGCCACCGCATTGCCGCTCGGCTATGCAGCCGGACGCCGCGCATTGATCGACGTCCTGCGGGACATGCGAGCGGCGGGCACGCATCACGTCACGCTGAATCCGGGCTCGGACCGGCCCGTGCGCGAAGTCATCGAAGAAATCGCGGAACACGTTCTGCCGGTTTTTCACGACGAGCCAGCGTAATTCGGCAGGATTCCAGATTAATTCGACGCGGCAAGTGCATCGCTCACGGTTGCCGGCAAGCCCGGTGTTACAAAAACCTTACATGGCGGCAATTGAAACGCCCCGACCTGTTTGGCGACCTACAGTCCGCGTCGGACACATGACTGCGCAAACACACCGCAAACGCCCACGCCACGCCGGGTATGCCCGATTCGAATGATCGTCGATGGAACTATTCGGTTCCGATCGCGATCATGTTAACTTCCGTCCATCGTTCAGCCTGGCGGGCCGCGTGCCAATGCGCGCCCGCATGCCTACTCCATGCGACATATCCTCCTCGGCTGGCTGCTTGCCGCCGTCGTCTCGGCCGCCCACGCGGCCGCTCCCGCCCCTGCCGCCGCGTCGGCCGCTTCCGGCACCGCGCCCGCGCTGACACCGCAACAGGCGCAGCAGGCACTCAATGTGCTCGAAAATCCACGCGATCGCGCGCAGGTCGAAACGACGCTGCGTGCGATCGCGGCCGTCGGCGCGCTGAGCCCACCCGCAATCGCGG
>NZ_JAAGPE010000238.1:0-14541 GCF_017104605.1 Burkholderia sp. Ac-20384
TCACCGCCCGCACCGCCACCCACTGCCCCGCCGATCACGGCGCCCGTGCTGCCGCCAACCGCGTTACCGACCGCCGCGCCGGCAACGCCACCCAGCGCGCCGCCCAGTGCGTTGTTCGTGTCGCCTGCCACGGCCGGCAGCGACGCCACCGCCACCGCACCGGCCACCACGGCCATCCCTGCCCATTTCTTCAGCATCTGTCTGCCCTCTCCGCCTTGCGAGATATCGATGCGCAAATCTAGCACCTTTCCGGAAAGCCCATCGTAATGAAGGGTTAAATCGGGCATTGTCCTGGCCGGCGCGCGAGTTTTGGCGGACTGTGTCTTTTTCCACGAACGGCCGCGGCCGATAATGGACACGCCATGCCTCCCGGCATGACGACACACGCGCCGCGAGGATCGACGCACACCGCACCCGCCAAGGAGGGTCTCCTGCATGACGACGCCGTTCAAGCCGGGCGATCGCGTCCGCTGGAATTCCGAAGCCGGCTACGTGACCGGCACGATCATCGCGATCCACACCGCGGACTTCGACTACAAGGGCCACCGCCATCGCGCGTCGCCCGACGATCCGCAGTACGAGATCAAGAGCGACCGCACCGACCACATCGCCGCGCATCGCGGCCGCGTGCTCGAGCGCATCGCGAACAAGGACGACGCATGACGCTCCCGTTCTACACGATCGGCCACTCGAACCGCACGCTCGACGAGTTCGTCGGGATGCTCGACGCGGCCGATATCGCGTTGCTCGCGGATATCCGCAAGATGACGCGCTCGCGCACCAATCCCCAGTTCAACGAAGCGACGCTGCCGGACGCGCTGGCCGCCGCCGACATCGCGTACGAGCACATCGCCGCACTCGGCGGGCTGCGCGGCAAGTCGCGCGGCGTACCCGACGACGTCAACGACTTCTGGACCAACCAGAGCTTTCACCGCTATGCCGATTACGCGCTGTCACCCGAGTTTCGCGACGGTCTCGACCGGCTGATCGCACAGGGGCACGCGCAGCGCTGCGCGATCATGTGTTCGGAAGCGGTGTGGTGGCGGTGCCACCGGCGCATCGTGTCCGACTACCTGATCGCGCGCGGCGAAACGGTGCTGCACATCATGGGTCGCAACCGCGTGGAACCCGCGCACCTGACGGCCGGCGCGGTAATCCGGCCCGACGGCACGATTGTCTATCCGGACATCGGGGACGAAGGGGACGCCGGGGACGACGCCACGGCGCCGGGGGCAACCGCGCCCCCGAACGCATAGCGCAGCGCCCCGTTCGATGGCACGGCCGGCAGCGCATCGCGAACATCGTCAGTTCCGCGCCGGCGCGGACGCGCCATTCGCCTGCATCAGGTTCGTGCGCACCGCCGGCATCCCCGACGTCACCGCGCCGCCGGCCGGAATCGTCCCGGACGGCGACGCGCCGACCGGCGGCGCCAGCGCGACGCCGCCCAGCGAATTACCGTAGGCGACGATATCGGCGGCCGGGCACTTGTTCGTCAGCAGCGACACCGGCGTGCCGGCGATCGACGCAAGCGTCGTGTCGGTCACCGCGAAATGGCAGACGTTCCCCAACGCCCGGAAGCCGGCATAGCCCGAGCCCGATACGCGGTTGCCCTTCACGACGACGTACGACACCGTCCCCGACCAGGTATCGAGCTCGATCGCGGCCTGCTGGGTCGGCTGCAGGCCGTTGTTCGCATTCGTGCCGTCCTGGATCGCGCCGACGACGTTGTTCTCGATCACCACGTCCGACACGCCGTAGGTGTTCCAGCCATCCTCCTGCGCGATCAGGATGCCGGCCGCCTTCTGAACGCCGCTGACGGTGTTGTTCGAAATCGTCACGGTCCGCCCGCCGACCACGGAGATGCCGCGCCCCCAGTAGTTGCCCGACACCGTATTCCCGTCGATCAGCACGTTGGCGTTGAGACGGCCGTCGCCCTGATAGCTGACGACGGCGATCATGTCGTCGCCGGTGTCCTTCACCGTGTTGCCGCGCACCAGCACGTTGGTCGAGCCATAGGTGGTGTGGATGCCGTCGGCCAGCGTCGCCTGCACGGTGTTGCCCACGATCGCCACGTTGCTGCCGCCGAATATGAAGATCCCGGCGCTGGCGCCCCCCTGGATCGTCACGCCGAGCACCTGGACGCCGGTGCCCGTCACCTCGACCTTCGTCGATGCGGGCGTCGTCAGCCGCGTCGTACCCGTGCCGACCAGCGTGACGCCGACGAGCGTCGAACCGCTGCCGCTCATCACGATGGTCTGATCGGTCGGGTTGGTCGCGGCCAGCGTCGCGCCATAGCCCGAGATCACGACGTTCGCTTTGGACACCGTCAGCGACCGGCCGACGGCGTAGCGTCCCGGCGCGAGCACGAGGTGCTGGCCCGGCTGCAATGCATCGAACGCGGCCTGCAGCGCGTCGGCCTGGTCGCCGCCGTTCGCCGTCGGCTGGACGGTCACGGTCGGAAGACCCTGCGCAATGCGCGACGGATGCGCATGACGCGTGCCGCCCGGCGTGTAGGCGCCCGCCGGCGATGCGGCAAAACATGCGGTGCAGATCAGGCAGACGGCCGTACTCGGACCGACCCCTCGAAACGATTTTTTCATGGTTGTTCTCTCACGCCCGTTCGCCCGCGACGACCAGCCAACGGCTGACGCTCGCAGGGCGTTCGAGCAACGGCGATCGTACGACGCGTGGCACACGCACCGTACCATCCCGACTGCGACATTCATTTGCTCCGCCGATACGGCGGAGCAACGGCAACGAAGCGCCGTCGCGTGGCCGCGATCGACACCCGGTCGCCTGTTCGCCCGCCGGCGCCCATGCGTGTCCCCCCGAGGAAAGGCGGCCCGATTCCGACGCGCCGGCACCGCGTGGCCGGAATCGAACCCGTCAACAGGAACTGCGTTCCCGAGCGCACCGGACGCCGGCTGCCCCCCAACCCTGCCGGTTCTTTCCCGCCGCTCATCAACCAGTCTATTTCGCGCGCACCGTTCGGCAATCCGACATTGGCCGCGCGACGTCGTAAGACCGCCCGTCCGGCTGCCCGGGCCGTCATCGACCTTGGTCGCGGGCAGTCCGGCACCGCCGCCCGCGCCGGCCGGGAAGGCCCGCCACGACACCGCAATCGCACCAGTTCACGCCGCCTGCCGTCCTGCATTACCATCGGGCGTTCGCCGCGCCTGCCCGCCTCCGGCAGGCAAACCCCGTCACCTTCCGCTCCCGCTCCGATGCTCGCTCTCGTCATCCTCGCCGGCCTCTGGGCCGGACTGCAGAACACCCTCGCCGGCGGCGGCTCGTTCGTCACGCTGCCCGCGCTGATCGTGTCGGGCATGTCGCCGCTCGCGGCGAACATCACGTCGACGGTCGCGCTGTTTCCCGCGCAGGTCACGACCGGCTGGGCGAGCCGCAACATGGTGCGCGGCGTCGGCAAGCTGTCGTTTCGCGCGATGTTCTTCATCAGCGTGGTCGGCGGTGCGCTCGGCGGGCTGCTGTTGCTGAAAACGCCTTCGTCGATCTTCTCGCGCCTCGTGCCGTGGCTCGTGCTGTTCGCGACGGTCGTGTTCGCGTGGGGCAGTTTTTTCCGCAAGCCGAGCGAAGGCACGGCCCACCTCGGCACCGTCCCCGCCGCGCTCTCGCAGTTCATGATCGCGATCTACGGCGGCTACTTCGGCGGCGGGCTCGACTTCCTGATGATGGCCGTGCTGACGATGGCCGGCCTGTCGCCGCGCCACGCGATGTCGACAAAGAACGCGCTCGCGGGCGTGATGAACGCATCGGCCGTCGTGCTGTTCCTGACGTCGCCGCACCTGCACTGGGGCAAGGCGCTCGCGCTCGGCGGCGGCGCGATCGTCGGCGGGCTGCTCGGCACGTGGGCGCTGCATCGCGTGAACGAACGCGTGCTGCGGATCGGGATCGTCTGCATCGGCGCGGTGCTGACCGTCGGGCTGTTCGTCAAGCCGATCTGACGCGAATGCGTCGCGCGTGCCATTCGTACCATTCGTACCACTGGCGCCGCACCGGCAGCCATTCCGGGGCCATGACGGCACGGACATAGACGCGATATCCGATCGGTTATGAAGTCCGCCGCGCAAGGCCGCTCGCGCGGCTCCGGATATCCGCTCGATTGACGACCGAAATATCGCTACGTATACATCGGGTCACGATATCCCCACCGGCAGCCCGCATGTCCCGATACGTCATCGACGCACATCTTCTGAAGATCCTTCACACGCTCATCACCGAATCGAGCGTCTCGCGAACCGCCGTGTTGCTCGGACAATCGCAACCGACCATCAGCGTCGCGTTGCGCCGGCTGCGCGCGATCACCGGCGATCCGCTGCTGGTGCGAAGCGGCAGCCGGATGGTGCCGACCAGTCACGCGATGACGCTCGTCGAGCCGCTCGACCAGGCGCTCGCCGGCATCGCCGCCGTGCTGAACCCGGCCAGCACGTTCGATCCCGCCACGACGCACCGCACCTTCCGGATCGGCTCCCCCGACTATCTCGACGTGTTCTTCCTGCCCGCGATCGTCGACGCGTTCAAGCACGAGGCGCCGGGCGCGCGTATCGAGTTCCAGCACCTGATGACCGTGGACGGCGGATACGAACACGCGCTCGAAAGCGGCTCGCTCGACCTGGCGGTCGGCAACTGGAGCACGCCACCGCAGCAGTTGCATCTGCAGCCGCTGTGCCGCGACGATCTCGTGTGCGTGATGCGGGACGACCATCGAATCCGGCGCGGCCAGCTCACCGCGGACGTCTACCGCGAAGCCGACCATCTCGGCGTGACGACCCATCACGCGACCGGGCTCGGCACCATCGACCGGGAACTCGCGCGCGGCGGCCTGTCGAGAAACGTCACGACGACGATGCCCTATTTCGGCATGGCGCCATACGTGCTGATGCGCTCGAACCTGTTGTTCACGACGACGCGCACGCTCGCGACGCACTTCTGCAGCCTGCTGCCGCTGCGCATCGAACCGATTCCGTGCGCGCCGCAGGCGTTGACCTACTACCAGCTCTGGCACGACCGCACGCATCGCAGCGCGGCCGCCGTCTGGTTGCGGCGCCTCGTGTCCGGCGTCGCGAAGAAGCTGGTGCCGGAAATCGCGCGCCGCCCGCATTGAAACGCAAAAAAGCCGCGAGCCAAGGCTCGCGGCAATGAACGGACAGCCCCGCATGCAGCGTGCGGGTCGCGTCCGCGACAGGAGTCGGTCAGCAAGGAAGCTGCCTGTCGATGGCGCATCTGGAAAGGCGCCATGTCGGGATCGACGCGGGCCGCAGGCTATTTCGCTGCGTCGGCGGCCATCGTCTTCAGCAGCGCGGCTTTTTCCGCCGTTGCCGCATCGAGCAGTGCGAAACCCGTGATGCGCCCGGAATCGGGATCGGCGCAGAGCGCACGCGTCGCGCGCGGCGCGTCACCCACGCCTACCTCCGTGGTCCAGCGGCCACCGCCGTCCGCCGCGACGACCACGGCGGGGATCGCCGGCGTCTTGACGACGATCGGCATCACCGGAAACGCCACGCGTGTCGGCGTGCCGTGCAGGCACTGCGCGAGTGCGCGTGCCGCGTGCATGATCGGCAGCACATACGGCCGCACCCGCCCTTCGATCGCCGCGCAGTCGCCGAGCGCGAAGATGTCTGGCGCACTCGTGCGGCACCCTGCGTCGGTCACGATGCCGTCCGCGACGTCGAGCCCCGCGTCCCGCGCCAGTGCCACTCTCGGCACGAGCCCGATCGCCGATATCACGAGGTCGGCCTCGAGATGCCCACCGTCCGCCAGCGCAAGCCGGTACCCGCGTGCGAGACGCGCGATCGAGCGCACGCCCGTGCCGAGCCGCAGGTGCACGCCCGCGTCGCTCAGCGCATGTCCGAACACGCGGCCGGCCTCCGTCGGCAGCAGTCGCGACAGCGGCGCGTCGGCGGGGTCGATCACGGTCACGGTCAGCCCCGCCGCGACCAGGTCGTTTGCGAACTCGCAACCGATCAGCCCCGCGCCGAGCAGCGCGACCGAGCGGCAGTCGCGCAGCCCGCCGCGAAACCGCGCGTAGTCGGCCAGGTCGTTGATCGACAGCACGTCGGCCGCGCCGTCGCCTTCGCAGGGCACGCGCCGCGCATCGGCACCGGTCGCCAGGACGAGCGCGCGATAACGCTGCGTACTCCCGTCGTCGAGCACGATCTCGTGTTCGTCGGCGCAGATCCGCCGCACCGCGCAGTGCGTCCGGATGGTTGCGCGCAGCTGTTCCGCCATCGTCCGCGCATCGGACATCGCGAGCTGCTCGGGCGTCTTGCGTTGCGCGAGCGCGTTCGACAGCGCCGGCTTCGAATAGAAGCTGCCGTCGTCGCGGCTGATCATCACGAGCGGCGTGTCGCCGTCGAGCTTGCGCCATTCGCGTGCAACCGTATAACCCGCGAGGCCCGTGCCGACGATGACGACCGGATCGCCGCGGCTGCCAGACGTTTCGTTCGTGCTCATGCCGCCACCACCTGCATGTCGAAATCGTGCTTGCCGGTCGCGCAGTCCGGACACATCCAGTCGTCCGGCACGTCTTCCCAGCGCGTGCCGGCCGCGATCCCGTGCTGCGGCAGGCCTTCGGCCTCGTCGTATCGAAACCCGCAGATCACGCATTCCCAGATCTTCATCATGGCTCCCGTGCGCCGCTCAGCGCGCATAAGACTGGCCGAGCCCGATCTCGCCGAGCGCGCGCCGGTATGCACCGGACGAGCGATCGGCCAGGATCGGCGCTTCGTGCGAACGGTCGATCGGCAAATCCTCCGGGCACTGCTGCTCGACGATCTCGCGATCTTCCTCGAATACCTGGCGATTGAATTCATAGACGTCGTCGAGCGGCAGGTCGTGATCGAAGTTGCGCGCGATCGGCACGAACAGGCGCGTCAGGCGGGCGGAAACCGGGCTGGCCGCGTTCAGGATCGCGAGCCGGCCGCCTTCCGGAAAATGCACGGTGAGGCGCGCGAAGAACGGCACGTCGACTTCGAACACGCGCCGCCACAGAAAGCCCTCGGGTGCGCGATGCTGCATCGACTTCGGAAAGTTGCTGACCGTGCTCACGTATTCCGCATGCAGGCCGTTCTCGCGCCGCTCCACCGAGTATTGCGGCACGACCGGATTGCGGCGGTCGGCAAAGCTCTCGTGATGAATCCATGCGAAGTGCGCGACGTCGATGAAGCCTTCCGTCTGCCGGCCGGCCGACGCGCGAATGTCGATCGACGGCGGCAGGATCTGCTGGAAGCCTTCCGCATTCCACGCGGGGAAATCCGGCAGCGGCAGCTCGCCGCCGCCCAGCGACACCCATACGAGCCCGTAGGCCTGCTGCGCCGCATAGGTCGTCAGGCACAGGCGCTCCGGAATCGGGCCGTCGGGCTGCGACGGGATGCGCACGCACTTGCCGTCCGCCGCGTATTCAAGGCCGTGATACGGGCACACGAGCCGATCCTCGACCACCCAGCCGCGGCTCAGCGGCGCGCCGCGGTGCGGGCATACGTCCCGTGCCGCGACGATGGCGCCGCCGGACCGGAACAGCACGATGCGTTCGTCGAGCAGCGTCACGGCAAGCGGACGATCGCCCACCTCGGTCGCGAACGCGACCGGATGCCAGTAGCGGCTCAGGATTTCCCAATCGCGCACGTCGAACGTGCAATGGCGGGGCGGAACCGGCGCGCGTGACCGAGTCAACGGCACGACCTGGGTATGCGTCATTCGTGTCTCCATGAAGCGTTGTCGTCGACGCGGCGATCGTCGAACTTGAAGACGTTGCCGCGTGGAAACAACGATATCGGGAGACCGGCGCCGCTCCCATCGCCGCGCCGTCATGTAGTTCATGCCGACGCGGGCATGGACGAACCGGCAATTGATGAGCAAACCGCAAGACGTCTTTCGCATATCTCGTTTGCCGTGACGGCAGTGTCCGCCCACAATCCGGGGTTGCCGTCGTCATCGCCCTCTCGCGGGCACCGACCGGCACTTCGCGGCCGCCATTCCGTTTCACCGCCGGCGGCCCGGCACATCGCGTCACACACGCTCCCTCGACATCGGCGCCCCTTGCGGCGGCAGAACGCTTGCCGCCGCGCTGCCCGATGCGTTCCCGGCCAACGGGCCAACAATAACTAGAGGTAGGAGATGCAGGACAACTCGTTGAGGCAAAGCCTCAAGCAACGGCACATCACGATGATCGCGCTTGGCGGCGTGATCGGCGCGGGCCTGTTCGTCGGCTCCGGCGCCATCATCGCGACCGCCGGCCCCGCGGCGATCCTGTCGTACCTGATCGGCGGCGTGATCGTCACGCTGGTCATGTTCATGCTCGGCGAAATGGCCTCCCGCAATCCCGACAGCGGATCGTTCTCCACCTACGCGAGCAGCTATCTCGGCGAATGGGCCGGCTTCGCGGTCGGCTGGCTGTACTGGTTCAAGTCGATGATGACGATCACGGTCGAGGCGATCCTGCTCGGCGCGATCCTCCACGATTTCCTGCCGTGGCTGCCCGTGTGGGGCGGCGCGCTGTTCATGCTCGTCACGCTGATCGCGAGCAACGCGTACTCGGTGCGCTCGTTTGGTGAAGCCGAATACTGGCTGTCGTTCGCGAAGGTGACGACGATCATCATCTTCATGGCGCTCGGCGCATCGATCCTGCTCGGCTTCCAGCCGCGCATTCCCGCGCCGGGGCTCATCAACCTGACGGATCACGGCGGCTTCATGCCGAACGGCATTTCGCCGGTGCTCGCCGGCGTGATGGTCGTGATCTTCTCGCTCGGCGGCAGCGAAATCGCGGCCGTTGCGGCGGGCGAATCCGAGAACCCGAGCAAGAACGTGATCCGCGCGATCAAGAGCGTGATCGTGCGCGTGATGGTGTTCTACGTCGGCTCGGTGTCGATCCTGATCCTGTGCATGCCGTGGACCGACAAGGCCAACCTGAAATCGCCGTACGTGTCGCTGTTCAGCATGGCGGGCTTCACGAGCGCGGCCGTCGCGATGAAGCTCGTGCTGTTCGTGTCGTTCATGTCGGTGATGAACTCGTTCCTGTTCTCGAACTCGCGCATGCTGTTCTCGCTCAGCCAGCGCGGCCACGCGCCCGCGATGTTCGGCCGGACCAACGCGAAAGGCGTGCCGATGAACGCGCTCGTGCTGTGCCTGGCGATCTGCGTGTCGATCCTCGGCATTCACTTCGTGAGCGGCGGCGACCTGTTCCTGATGCTCGCGAAGAGCAGTGGCGCGTTCGTGATGATCGTGTGGATCTTCATCATCGTCGCGCACTTCGCGATGCGCCGGCAGGAGAAGCACGCACCACGCGATCCGCAGGCGTTCCGCGCGTGGTTTTATCCGGTGTCGAACTGGATCGCGCTGCTGGCGCTGGTCGCCGTGCTCGGCTCGCAGGCGTTCAACCCGGATTCGCGCTTCCAGTTCTGGTTCACGGTATTGACGGCGCTTGCGATCGTCGCGGCATATTTCGTGCGCCGCAAACCGGTGCAACTCGGCGATACTGCCGGCGCGAAGGTGCGCTGACCGTTGCTCCGGGCGGGCGAGCGGCGCGCCGGCAGGCCGTCGCTCAGTCGCTCAACTTCTCAGTCGTTCAACTTCTCAGTCGTTCAACTTCTCAGTCGCTCAACTGCTCGGCCGTTCAACCTCTCGGCCATTCAACTTCTCTGCCGTTCAGCCGAACGGCCGCACGGCGATCAGCCAGCCGTGCAGGAACAGCGCGAAGACGGCCCACACGACGAGCCCGGCCACGATCGCCACGACGTCGCCCGACAGCCTGCCTGCCGGATAGCGCACGCCATCGCGGCGGTCACGCGCACGCCACACGACGAAATCGACGAGCGCCCACACGAAGAACGCGCCGAACAGCACGACTGCGTGCAGCGTGCCGTTCGCGAGCAGGTGCGCGATCGCCCATACCGCCACGCCGGCCACCATCGGATGGCCGACGAGCGTCTTGATGCGGTTGCCGGGCACGTAGGACGCGGCGATCAGCACGAATGCGATCGCGGTCAGCATGCCGGTGAGGTGGCGCACGCCGACGGGCGACACCCACAGCAGCGTCGCGCCCTGGCGCGCGATGCCGTAACCCCAGATGATCAGCACGAAACCGATGATCGATGCGATCGCATAGGGGCCCTTCCAGCCTTTCTCGCCGATCCGCTCGATCATCGCTGACCGCCAACCGTCCGCAACGATCCGGATCGAGTGCACACCGAGGAAGATCGCTAAACCGAGAATCAGGACGAGCATCGGCTATCTCCGTCTGGAATGATGAGTGGGGAAGCATCCCGCGCGACGTACGATGCGCCGTTCGCGGGGCCGGCGGCGAGGCCGGCTCGGGTCGCGCCAGGCACGGGTGCAACCCGCGCCGATCATAAACGCCGGGGCCGCCGTTGTGAAGCATGGGGGATGTGCGGTGCGGCACGAGCTTGACGCATTCGTGACTGTGCGCCCCGGCCGCCCTTGCGCTAGCGGGCGCACGTCGAGTGCACCGCCGGGCGACGGCGGGCCGACCCAGGCGGATAAATCGCGCGGCTTTCGCGTCGCGCGACCGGCACTATGGTTGCTTGCGCTTCGCCGGGGATTTCGCTGCCGGTTTCGACGTCGGATTGGCGGTTCGCTTCGATGCCGGCTTGGGTTCCTGCGCAGGCGCTGCTTTAAGCGGCACTGTCGATGCCGGCTTGACGGTTCGCTTCGATGTCGACTTCGCTTCCTGCACGGGCGCAGGCTTTGGCGACGCTTTCGATGCCGGTTTGGTGGCTCGCTTCGATTCCGGCTTGGCATCTTGAACCTGCGCCGCTTTCAACGCCACTGTCGATGCCGGCTTGGCGGTTCGCTTCGATGTGGACTTCGCTTCCTGCGCGGGTGCAGGCTTTGGCGACGCTTTCGATACCGGTTTGGTGGCCCGCTTCGACGCCGGCTTGGCGTCTTGAACCGGCGCCGCTTTCAGCGCCACTGTCGATGCCGGCTTGGCGGTTCGCCTCGATGTGGACTTCGCTTCCTGCGCGGGCGCAGGCTTTGGCGACGCTTTCGATGCCGGCTTGGTGGTTCGCTTCGATGCCGGCTTGGCATCTTGAACCGGCGCCGCTTTCAACGACACTTTCGATGGCAGCTTGGCGACTCGCTTCGATACCGGCTTGGCTTCCTGCGCAGGCACCGGCTTCGCTTTGCGTACCGCCCTGGCCTTCCGCTTCGGCGGTCCCGCCAGCAACGCCGCGCGATACGCGCTGCGGCACCAGTCGAACAGCGCGCCTGCGTCCTCGAGCACGTCGGCCGGCGCTTCGTAATAGCCGTCGAGCGAAACTGTGCGCGTGGGCCGCTCGTACGAGAACGGCCCCATCCCCGCCGCGACGAACGCCGGACGGTTCACGTCATCCACACGCAGGAACAACGACCCGCGCGACATGAAGCCGAACATCACGCCATCGAGCCGCATCGCCGCACCGCTGAAGAACCGCACGACCGTCACGTTGCCGAGCGGCGCGAGCTGATACGCGATCTCCTCGCCGTGCGCCTTTTCCGATTGCCAGCTCATGCGGATGCCGTGCAGCGCTGCGTCCACGCGTCGAGCTCGGCTTCGTCGAAGCCGACCGCCGCCGCGCTCTCGCGAATCTGCCGCCACGTCGCGCGATCGACCGGAATGCCGCCGGCACCGCGCGCCACGCGGCTCGCCTCTTCCGGCTCGCCCGGCACCTGCACCGGCGCGTCGCCGGCCTGCGGCGACGCCTTCGCCCATGCGACGAACGCATCGGCTTCGCGCTCCGCGTCGGCCGCCTCGAATGCGTTCGGATCGATCAGCACCGACAGCATCCCGTTGACGATCGCGCTCGTCTTCTGCAGCGTGTCGCCGTAGGTCGTATGCCCGCCGACGAGCGCACCACCGAAAATCTCGCACATCGCCGCCAGCGCATACCCCTTGTGCAGCCCGAACGGCAGCAGTGCGCCGAACGGCTGCTCGTGCATCACGGCCGGATCGTCGGTCGGCTGGCCGCGATGGTCGATCAGCGACCCGGCCGGTACGCGCTTGCCCTGGTTGTACGCGACGCGCGTCTTGCCGTACGCGATCGCGCTCGTCGCGAAATCGAGCAGCAGCGGCGGCCTGCCCGCACGCGGATACGCGGCGCAGAACGGGTTCGTGCCGAAGCGTGGATCGGTGCCGTGCAGCGGCGCGACCAGCAGGTCGCCCGGCACGTTGACGAAATGGAACGACACGAGCCCCGAGCGCGCGCATTGCTCGGCCCAGTGCCCGATACGGCCGAGATGATGCACGTCGCGCAGCCCGATCGCACAGATGCCCATGCGCCGCGCTCGGTCGATCCCTTCGACCATCGCCTCGAACGCGATCACCTGGCCGAAGCCGCGCCCGCCGTCGATCGTCAGCACCGCACCGCCGTCGCGGACGATCGATGCGTGCCCATTCAGCTGCAACTGCCCTTCCCGCCATGACGCGACGTAGTTCGGGATCATCCCGATCCCGTGCGAATCGTGGCCCGCGAGATTCGCGCCGACCAGGTGATCGGCGACGAGCGTTGCCTCGCGCTCGCTGCTGCCGGCCCGTTCCCAGAGTGCCGCGACGAATGCATGCAGCGGATCGGCGCGCATGCGCAGCGGTTCGGTATCGGGCGTCGGCAGTGCGGTCATCGGCAAGGTTCCGTCAGGTCGGGTTGGACAGTTGTCAGTGCCAGGCGATCAGCGCGCGGTTGCGATCACGTCCGCGACCGCCGCCGTCAGCTTCTTCGCGTACGGCACGTGCAGGAATTCGTTCGGGCCATGCGCGTTCGACTTCGGCCCGAGCACGCCGCACACCATGAACTGCGCGGACGGGAAGCCTTCCTGCAGCACGTTCATCAGCGGGATCGTGCCGCCGAGGCCCATGTACGCGCAGTCGGCGCCGAAGTGGCGGCGCGACGCGGCATCGAGCGACGACGCGAGCCACGGTGCGAGATCCGGCGCGCTCCAGCCCGTCGCGGCACCCGCGTCCGGCTTGAACGTGACCTTCGCGTTGTACGGCGGATCGAGTTCGAGCAATGCCTTCAGCTGCTGCACGGCCTGCGCGGCGTCGACGAGCGGCGGCAGGCGCAGCGACAGCTTGAACGCGGTGCGCGGACGCAACACGTTGCCCGCATCGGCGAGCGCCGGCAGGCCGGCCGCGCCGGTGACCGACAGCGACGGACGCCACGTCGAATTCAGCAGTGCCTCGCGCGGATCGGTCGTGGTCGGCAGCACCGGCTTGCCGTCCGCGCCGCAGGCCCACGGCAGCCCCTTCCACACGGCGTCGCCGAGAATCGACGCGGCCGCGTCGGCTTCGCGCACGCGGCTGTCGGGAATCTCGCAATGGAACACGCCCGGCAGCAGGTTGCCGTTCTTCGCATCTTCGAGGCGCTCGAACAGCTGGCGCATCACGCGGAAGCTCGACGGCGCGATGCCGCCGAACACGCCCGAGTGCACGCCTTCCTCGAGCACCTCGACCTGCAGGTCGCCGGATACGAGCCCGCGCAGCGACGTGGTGAGCCACATC
Organism: Burkholderia sp. Ac-20384; assembly: GCF_017104605.1. Classification (NCBI taxonomy): domain Bacteria; kingdom Pseudomonadati; phylum Pseudomonadota; class Betaproteobacteria; order Burkholderiales; family Burkholderiaceae; genus Burkholderia; species Burkholderia sp. Ac-20384. Next base: position 13,508 of record NZ_JAAGPE010000238.1, read on the forward strand.
TGGTCGTAGTTGCCGGCGCCCGAATCGAGGCACACGACGAGCGACACCTGGCCGAGCCGGTCGCGCAGCGCGTCGACGTACGGCAGCAGGTCGTAGCTGCCCGATTCCTCGCAGGTCTCGATCAGGCCGACGCAGCGCGGCCGCTCGATGCCCTGCTCGTCGAGCGCGCCGAGCGCCGCGAGGCTCGCGTAGATCGCATAGCCGTCGTCCGCGCCGCCGCGGCCGTACAGCTTGCCGTTCTCGTACTTCGGCGTCCACGGGCCGAGGTCCGCGCGCCAGCCGTCGAATTCGGGCTGCTTGTCGAGGTGGCCGTACAGCAGGATCGTGTCGGTGCTGCCCGAACGCGTGGCGGGCGACTCGAAGAAGATCACCGGCGTGCGGCCGGGCAGGCGCACGATTTCGAGCTTCAGGCCCTTCACGGGCTGCCGCTCGGCCCACTGCGCGGCATCGGTGACGACCCGCTCGAGATAGCCGCGCTTCGCCCAGTCGGGGTCGAATGCGGGGCTCTTCGCGGGGATCGCGATGTAGTCGGTCAGCGCGTGGAGGATTTCATCGTTCCACTTGCGCTCGATGAAGGTAACGAGCTTGTCATGGTCGAGGACGGGGGTAGTGTCGACGGAGGTCATGGTGGGGATGCCTGGATCGGGCTGACGAAAACCCAGATGATACGCCGATGCTCCCGCGCCGGCGCCCCCTTCCCGGTGGTTCAGACCGCCTGCGGGAACGCATCGCGCAGCCCCGCCGCACACGCCAGCGCGTCGCGCCACAAACGTTGCGTCAGTTCGCCCGCATCCTCTTCACGCGCGAGCGCCGCGGCCTCGCCCGACCACAGCAGCGAGAAGTCGTCGCGGCCTTGCCGCTCGAACGCGCCGCGCAGCGGATCGACTGCGGCCGTCGCAAGCGGGAACGCCGGCGCGAGCGCGCTCATCGGCCCCTGCTCGCGCATGAAGCGCGTCAGCAGCCCGCGCGCGGGGCGGCCCGTGTACAGGTTGGTCATGCGCGTGCCGTCGTCGCGCGCGGCGCGCACCGCCGCG
>NZ_JAAGPE010000239.1:0-14228 GCF_017104605.1 Burkholderia sp. Ac-20384
TGCAGCCGCGCCCCGGGCGCTGGGCCGCGAGCGGCACGAACCCGCTCGTCGCGGCCGCGAATCCGTTGCTCAACCTGGTGCCGCAGATCCGCTCGACCGTCCATCACCCGAATCCGGCGTGGCTGCGCGAGCATCTGGTGGTCGAGATCCGGCAATTCGAGGCACGGGCGCAGGAAGCCGGCGTGCCGTCGGAAGCGATCATCGGCGCGCGCTACTGCCTGTGCACGGCGCTCGACGAGGCGGCCGCGCTGACGCCGTGGGGCGGCAGCGTGTGGTCGTCGCACAGCCTGCTCGTGTCGTTCCACAACGAGACCTGGGGCGGCGAGAAATTCTTCCACCTGCTCGAACGCCTGTCGCAGCAGCCGCGCCAGCATCTCGACCTGCTCGAGCTGCTGTATTTCTGTCTCGCGCTCGGCTTCGAGGGCCGCTATCGCGTGCTCGACAACGGCCATGCGCAGCTCGACGCGCTGCGCCACCAGCTCGCGCTGACGATCCGCTCGGTGCGCGGCGAATTCGAGCCGGCGCTGTCGCCGCACTGGCGCGACGTCGTCACGCGCGATGTCGCGCGCCGGTTCGTCGTGCCGCTGTGGGTCTGCGTGGCGCTCGCGCTGCTGATCGGCTTCGGCGTGTTCGTCGGGCTGCGGATCGCGCTCGCCGGGCATTCGGATCGGCTGTTCGCGTCGATCGACGCGCTGCATGTGCCGAAGCTGCAGCCCGCACAGGCGCCGCCGCGCCCGGCGCCGGCGCCGCGCATCGCGAAATTCCTGGAACCGGAGATCGCGGCCGGCCTCGTGTCGGTGCGCGACGACGCCGATCGGAGCGTGATCGTGCTGCGCGGCGACGGGTTGTTCAAGTCCGGCTCGACGTCGGTGATCGATCGCTACGTGCCGGTGCTCGCGCGGGTGGCCGATGCGTTGAACAAGGTGCCCGGCAACGTGCGCGTGACCGGCTATACCGACGACACGCCCGTGCATACGGCGCGCTTCGCGTCGAACTGGGACCTGTCGCGCGAACGCGCGGAAGCCGTGCGCGGGATGATCGCCGCGCGGCTCGACCATCCGGAACGGCTCGCGGCGGAAGGGCGCGGCACGCTCGACCCGGTCGCACCGAACGATTCGCCGGCGAACCGCGCGCTGAACCGGCGCGTCGAAATCACGCTGCTGCCGGCGCCCGGCAGTGCCGCCGTCGGCGCGAGCGCCACGCAGGGAGCCAACTGACCATGAACCAGGCTGTCGCGCGTTTCGTCCGGCCGTTACCGTCGCGGGAGATCTGGACCTTCGCCGGTCTCGTCGTGCTCGCGTGCTTCGTGTGGCTCGCAGGCCCGCTGTTCGCGTTCGCCGAGGTCCGGCCGCTCGAAAGCGGCTGGGCGCGCGGGCTGACGATCGCGGTGCTGTTCATCGCATGGGGCGCACGTGTCGCATGGCGCAGCTGGCGCGCCGGCCGCCTCAACGCGCAGTTGCTGAACCAGCTGCGCGAGGCCGCTCCCGGGCCGGCCACCGCCGACGATCCGGCAAAGGCGCAGCTCGACGAGTTGCGCAGCCGCTTCGACGAGGCCGCTTCGCTGCTGAAAAAGGTGCGCTTCGGACAGGCCGACACCGTGCGCAAGGGTCTGCCGCGCTGGTTCGACCGGATGTCGCGCCAGTATCTGTATCAGCTGCCGTGGTACGTGTTCATCGGTGCGCCGGGCTCGGGCAAGACCACCGCGCTCGTGAATTCCGGGCTCAGCTTTCCGCTCGCGGAGCAGTTCGGCCGCGCGGCGATCCGCGGCGTGGGCGGCACGCGGCATTGCGACTGGTGGTTCACGAACGACGCGGTCCTGATCGACACGGCCGGCCGTTATACGACGCACGAGGGCAATCGCGCGCTCGACGAGGCCGAGTGGAAAGGCTTCGTCGACCTGCTGAAGAAATACCGCACGCGCCAGCCGCTGAACGGCGCGATGCTGACGATCAGCGTCGCCGACCTGCTCGGCGCGTCGGAGGCCGAACGCACGCAGCACGCAATGGTGCTGCGCAAGCGGCTGCTCGAGCTGCGCGCGCAGCTCGGCATTCGCTTTCCCGTGTACCTGCTCGTGACGAAGGCCGACCTGCTGGCGGGCTTCGCCGAGTATTTCAGCAGCTACGGCCGCACCGAATGCGCGCAGGTGTGGGGCTTTACGTTCCCGCTCGCGCAGAGCGAGGCGCCGGGTTTCGACCTGCGCGCGGCATTCGACCGCGAATACCGGCTGCTGCACCAGCGGCTGAACGACGGGCTGCCCGAACTGCTCGCCGCGCAGACCGACGCGCGCCAGCGCGAAATGACGTACCTGCTGCCGCAGCAGATCGCCGACCTGCAGGACATGCTCGGCCAGTTCGTCGCCGAGGTGTTTTCGGTGTCGAGCTACGAGCCGATGCCGATGCTGCGCGGCGTCTACCTGACGAGCGGCACGCAGGAGGGCACCGCGTTCGATCGCGTGATGAGCGGCATCAAGCGCTTCCTGAAGATCGAGGGCGTGCCGCCGGTCGCGCAGGTCGGCTCGACCGGGCGCAGCTTCTTCCTGAAGTCGCTGCTGCAGGAACACATCTTCCGCGAAGCCGCGCTCGCCGGCAGCGACCTGCGCTGGCATCAGAAGCGGCGCGTGCTGCAGATCGCCGGCTACGTGCTGCTCGCGCTCGTGTGCGTGGCCGTGCTGGTCGCGTGGCTGCGCAGCTATTCGAACAATCGCGCGTATCTCGACCAGATCGCCGCGCGCGTGCCGGCCGTCGATGCGCAGATCGCCGGCGCGAAATTCTCCGATGCGGCCGACGTCGCCCGCCTGCTGCCCGTGCTCGATGCGCTCGGCAACCTCGCGAATGCGGGCGGCGTCGACCTGCAGCATCCGCCGCTGGCGTATCGGTGGGGGCTGTTCCAGGGCGAGAAGATCGACGAAGCCGTCGACGCCGTGTACCGGCGCGCGCTCGAAGACGTGCTGCTGCCGATCGCCGCGCGCCGGATGGAGGCCGCGCTGCGCGACGCTCGGCCCGACGAGACCGAATACGCGTATGCGGCGCTGAAGGCGTACCTGATGCTGTACGACAGCGCGCACTACGATCCCGCGTTCGTGCAGGCCGTCGTCGATCTCGAAATGGAACGCGCGCTGCCGCCCGATTTCTCGCCGGCCGAACGCACCGCGCTGCGTGCGCATCTCGCCGCGCTGTTCGGCAACCGTGTCGCGGTGTCGCCGTATCCGATGAACGAGCGGCTCGTGGCCGACGTGCGCGACCGCTTGCGGCAGGTGCCGTTCTCGCAGCGGCTGTACCGGCAGCTCACGCTCACGCTGCGGCCGGCCACGTCCGCGTTCGACTTCAGCGTCGCGCGCGCGGTCGGCCCCGATGCTTCACTGGTGTTCCGCCGCCAGAGCGGCAAGCCGCTGTCGGAAGGCGTGCCGGGGCTCTATACGCGCAACGGCTATCGCAACGTGTTCGCGCCGCGCCTGGCCGGCGAGGTCGACGCCTACGGGCGCGAGGAAGTGTGGGTGCTGAACCTCGGGCTGTCCGAGATTCCGGGCCCGAACGACGCGGCCGCATGGGCGCGCGATATTCGCCAGCTCTACCTGAACGACTACCTGAAGATCTGGGACGACTATCTCGCCGACATCAAGCTGCAGCGCACCGCGACGCTCGCGCAAAGCATCCAGGTGGCGCGCGCGCTGTCGTCCGCCGATTCGCCGCTCACGCGGCTGATGGTCGCGCTCGCACGCGATACCGCGCTCGGCGATGCGCCGGGCGGGGCGCGCAATCTCGCGACGCGTGCGCAGGACAAGGTCGACGAGGCGCGCAGCTCGCTGTCGCAGATCTTCGCGGGCCAGGGCAGCGATTCGAGCGCGTCCGCGGCGGCGCCCGCGAGCGCCGAGCAGATCGTCGACAGCCACTTCGCCGGGCTGCGTGCGTTCGCGCCGGGCAGCGGCGACCAGGCCCAGGCGTTCAGCGAGGTGCTGAAGTCGATCGACGCGCTGTACACGTACCTGACGGCCACCGACGACGCATTGAGGAGCGGCGCGCAACCGCCGCCGTCCGACGCGCCCGCCAGGCTGCGCGCACAGGCCGGCCGCCTGCCGACACCATTCCGCGAAGTGCTCGACGACCTGTCGAACGTCGCCAACGGCAGCGTCGCGACTGTCGAGCAGCGCAGCGTCGCGACGCGGGCCGGTGCGAACGTCGGCGACTTCTGCCGGCAGGCGATCGCGGGCCGCTATCCGTTCGCGCGCGGCTCGTCGCGCGACGTCGCGCCGGCGGACTTCGCGCAGATGTTCGCGCCCGGCGGCCTGATGGACGACTTCTTCCAGAAGAACCTGCAGTCGATCGTCGATACGACGTCGCACCCGTGGCGCTTTGCGAACCGCAATGCGGACGCCGATCCGTCGGCCGCCGCGATGCTTGCTTCGTTCGAGAAGGCGGCGGTGATCCGCGACGCCTATTTCGGCGGCGGCGCACGCACCGCGCAGTTGAAGGTGCAGATCCAGCCGCTCGAAATGGACCCGTCGATCACGGAGATGGTGCTCGACGTCGACGGGCAGATCGTCCGCTACGCGCACGGCCCGCTCGTGCAAAGCGCGGTGGACTGGCCGGGCCCGCGCGGCAGCAACCAGGTGCGGCTGCAGGTGTCCGGGCAGGCCGGCGCGACCGACGGCTTCTCGACCGACGGGCCGTGGGCGCTGCACCGGCTGTTCGACCGCGCGGCCGTGTCGGCCGGACGCGGCTCGGACCAGATGATTGCGCGGTTCACGGTCGACGGCAAACCGATCGTGCTGCAAGTGAATGCGGGCAGTGTCCGCAACCCGTTCAGGCTGCCCCAGATGGAGTCCTTTACATGCCCTCCGAAGCCATGAGCCCGACACCGCCGTTCACGCGTACCGACGGCGATGCGCCGGCCTGGTACGGGAAGATTCCCGGCGCCGGCGACTTCGTGAACAGCCGCCTGCCGCATGCGCTCGCGCTGTGGTGGGAGCGCTGGCTCCAGCAGGGAATGGCCGCGATGCGCCAGCGCGGCGCGGACGAGATCGAGCGCCACTACACGGTCGCGCCGGTCTGGAATTTCCTGATTCCGGCGGGCGCCGGTGCGTCGTGCATTCAGCCGGGCTGCCTCGCGCCGAGCTGCGACCGCGTGGGGCGCTACTACCCAGTGATCGTCACGCTGCCGATGCGAGCGGCCGATTACTGGAACGGGCTGCCGGATGCTGCCGACGCGTTCTACTGGCAGGTCGGCCAGGCGCTGCTCGACGCGATCCGCCACGCACGCGCGCCGGGCGATCTCGAGCAGATGCTGGAGCGCGTGCGGCTCACACAGGGCGACGACACCTACGCCGACATCGTCGAAGGCATGCCGGCGCCGCCGCCTGAACGGCCGGCCCCGGCTGCGTGGCCGGGGCTGTCCGGTTACTTCGATCCGCACGGCGGCACCAGTTTCTGGTGGACCAACCGCGCGGACGGATCGCCGCTGCGCACGCATGCGCATACGGGCACGCCCGACAACGCGCTGTTCCTGACGCTGTTCGGCGGCAGCTAGCGGCCCGGCTGACGGGCGGCGGGACGGCGAGCCGCCGGGCACGGCGGGCGGACAGGACGCGGTTTCGAGAGGTGGTGGAGATGAAGGACGCTGGATCGAGAGACAACGAGCACGACACGGCGACACGCGGCGACGCATCCGAATTCACGGTGCGGCCGCTGCCGCTCGGCCATCGCCTGGGCGAACTGCAGCTCGACGAGGTGCTGGGCATCGGCGGCTTCGGGATCGTCTATCGCGCATTCGACCGCACGTTGCGGCGCGCGGTCGCGATCAAGGAGTACATGCCGTCGATGCTGGCCACGCGCGGCGGCGACTATACGGTGTCGCTGCGCTCCGAACGATTTGCGCAGGCCTTCGACGCCGGGCGCGGCGCGTTCCTCAACGAGGCGCGCCTGCTTGCGCAGTTCGATCACCCGGGGCTCGTCAAGGTCCTGCATTTCTGGGAAAGCCACGGCACCGCGTACATGGTGATGCCGTTCTACGAAGGGCGCACGCTCAAGCAACTGCTCGACGGCGGGATGCGGATCAGCGAGACGCAGTTGCGCAATATCGTCGGCGCGCTGCTCGGTGCGCTCGACACGCTGCATCGCGCGCAGTGCTTCCATCGCGACGTCGCGCTCGACAACGTGCTGATCCGCCCGAACGGCAGCGCGATCCTGCTCGACTTCGGCGCGGCGCGCAAACGGATCGGCGACCTGGTCGACGACGGCGCGATGATGATCAAGCCCGGCTATGCGCCGATCGAGCAGTACACCGACGATCCCGCGTTCAGCCAGGGGCCGTGGACGGATCTCTATGCGCTCGGCGCGGTGATGCACGCGATGATTACCGGTGAGCTGCCGCCCGCGGCCGTCGTGCGCAGCATCAAGGACACGTACCGGCCGCTCGCGTCGCGCGACCTGCCGGCCGGCGAGGTGTACAGCCCGGCATTTCTCGCGGCGGTCGACCATGCGCTGCAGTTGCGGATTCCGGATCGGCCGGAATCCGTCGCAGCGTTCGCGGCAGAGCTCGGGTTGCGGGACTTCGGGGCGGGTGGCGGGTATGGCTCGGCGGTCGCGCCGCCGGTGAGCGATGCGGGGAGGAGCGGGGAAGGGAAGCGCGAAGCTTCGGCTGGGTCCGGTACTGCGTCGGCTGCTGCCGCGGCTTCGATCGGCGCGGGCGGGACCGCTTCGGGGAACGCTGCGACGGATGGGCCGGCGTCGACACCCGCAGGTGCGGGTCATGTGTCTACGCCTACGGGCACGGCATCCGCGTCGTCTGGCATATCCAGCGCCCAACCGGGAGTCGATGACGCGCCTTCGACATCCAAAGTGGCCGCAGAAAGCGCCGCGATTGCGGCTGCGGGCACGCTCGGAGCGTCGGCATCTCATGCGTCCCAGTCAGCCGCGAAACCGGGTGAATCCGACGCACCGCGCGGAAACGTCCAACGAGAGAAAGAACCACCCGCTGCAAGCGCTGACGCACAGGACGATGCCGGAAAGCGATCAACAAGTACGGCGCCGGACGTCGGTGCGCAAGGTGCGGCAGGCTCCGGCAATGCGAACGCGTCCGCAGCTGCCGGCGCCGCCGGTTCGACCGCACCGCATCCTGCCGCATCGGTATCGGCATCCTCACCGTCATCAGGCGGCGCACCCGTGCCAACCGGCACCCACCGCGGCCAGGCTCCCGCCGGATCGCGCAATCGCCGTCTGCCTGTCTACGTCGGTAGCGCGCTCGTCGCACTGATCGCCGTCGGCCTGGCCGCGACCTATCTGTCGCGTCCCGCCCGCGATGCCGGCGAGCCCGCGCCCGTCGCGAGCCAGCCTCAGGCCGGCACGTCACCGCCCGCGAGCACGCCGGGCGCTACGCTGGCCCAACAGGGGCCGACACCGACCGTCGTGCCGCCGTCCAGCCTGCCGGCCGGATCGTCCGCGCAGGTTCCGCCGCCGCCCGTCGCCGCAGCGCCGGCCAGCCTGCCTGCCGTCGAGGCCGCCGCGTCCGCGCCGCAGGTTGCGACCACCGTGACGAACCCGGCCCCGTCGCAAGCAGGTTCCGGTTCCGCCATCGCGCCCGCCGGCAGCCTCGATTCGTCGGAACGTGTTGTCAACGTGCCGCCGTCGGAAGCGGCCGCCACACCGGCGACTGCGCCGACACAGGCACCGAAGGCGCCGTCGGAGGCAGAGACCGCAGTCGCCGCCGTCAACGCGCCGACGGCCGAGTCGCAGCCGCGTCCGCCGAAGGCGCAGGAAACCGTGCAGGTGCGTTTCAACGTGCGGCCCTGGGGCGACATCTACGTGAACGGCGCACGGCGCGGCGCGAGCCCGCCGCTGCGTTCGGTATCGCTGACGCCGGGCGTCTACGTGATCGAGATCCGCAACGGCTCACTGCCGCCGTTGCACCGCACCGTGGCGATCGACTTCGGCAGCAAACCGGTCAACATCGACTATGCATTCGAATGACGTCAGCCAGGCGGCGCTGGCCGCCGCCGCATTGTCCACGGTGCCGCCCGGCCTGCCGGCGACCCCGCGCGCCGACCTGATCGGCCAGCTGCTCGCGGAGGTCGCGCCCGATGCGCCGTGCGGCGCGAACCTCGAATACGACGCCGAGTTCCTGCAACTGCAGGAGCGCGCGACGCCGCGCGCCGAGCAGCAATACGGCGACACCGTGATCCCGGCCGAAGCGCCCGACTGGCGTGCGGTCGAGCGGCTTGCGCTGGCGCTGTCCGCGCGCACGAAGGACCTGCGCGTCATCGCCTGTCTCGCGCGAAGCTGGACCGAGCAGCACGGCATTCCCGGCTATGCGGACGCGCTCGCGCTTGTCGCGAACCTGCTCGCGCGCCGCTGGGACGACCTGCATCCGCGGCTCGACGCGGACGGCGAACCGGACCCGACGCTGCGGATGAACGCGCTCGCCGAGATAGCCGGCGCGCATGACTGCGCGCGCGCGGCGCGCCGCCAGCCGCTGTTCGATGGCGGGCCGAGCGTGCGCGACGCGGAACGGCTGCTCGACGGCCGCGACGACACCGGCAGCCCCGTGGCCGGCAGCCGCGAAAGCCTGCTGGTTACGCTGTCGGTTACGCATAGCGACGGCACGACGCCGCTCGACGCGGCGCGCGCGGCATTGCACGCGCTGGAGGCGATCCGCGTGTGCGTGACGGACAAACTGGGCCGTGAATGGGCACCCGACGAAGGCGATGCGGAGAAAGCGCTGCAGCGGATCGTGCGCGAAGTGCCGCTGCCGGAGCCGCAACAGGTCTCGCTCGACATGCCGCCGGCCGCGCCCGGCGACGCGTCGCAGACCGGCCCCGCAACGGCCGCAACCGCAGCGGCCGCGATGCCGAACGCCCACGCCTGGCGTGACGCCGAGGTCACGAGCCGCGACGACGTGCGCATCGGTCTCGACAAGATGTGCCGCTATTTCGAGCAGCACGAACCGAGCCACCCGGCGCCGTTGCTGCTGCGGCGCGCCCAGCGGCTGCTCACGCTCGACTTCTACGAAATCATCCGCGATCTCGCACCGGAGAGCCTGCCGAAGCTGGACCTGCTGAGCGGCGAGCGGAGCGAATGACACGAATGAAACACGCCGCCAAGCGGGCGGCGCCGACGGACTGCGCAACCTGATCGATGTGAAGGAGTGGACGATGACGGACAGAACCAAGGCGGCAGGCAGCGGACAGAAGTTCATCGCGCGCAATCGGGCGCCGCGCGTGCAGATCGAGTACGACGTCGAGACCTACGGCGCCGAACGCAAGGTGCAGTTGCCGTTCGTGATGGGCGTGATCTCCGACCTGGCGGGCAAGCGCGCCGAGCCGTTGCCGGACTTGCAGGAGCGGAAGTTCCTCGAAATCGACGTCGACAACTTCGACGAGCGGATGAAATCGGTCGCGCCGCGCGTCGCGTTCCAGGTGCCGAACACGCTGACCGGCGAGGGGATGCTCAACGTCGACATGACGTTCGAGCAGATCGACGATTTCTCGCCGGCCGCGATCGCGCGCAACGTCGACGCGCTGCGCCGGCTGCTGGAGGCGCGCACCGAGCTGTCGAACCTGCTGTCGTACATGGACGGCAAGCACGGCGCCGAGCAACTGATCGAGCGCGCGATCAACGATCCCGACCTGCTGAAGACCCTCGTGCGCAACCCGCACGAGCCCGCGCAGGGCGGCGATGCGACCCAACCGGAGGCCCGCGATGAATGACCCCGTCCAATCCCGCGCGGACACACGCGAGGCCGCGCAACCGGCCGTCGCGCACGACGAATTTGCCGCGCTGCTGCAGAAGGAATTCAAGCCGAAGACGGCCGAGGCACGCGAGTCGGTCGAGCGCGCGGTGCGCACGCTCGCGCAGCAGGCGCTCGAACATACGGTCGGCATGACGACCGATGCGTACGGCAGCGTGAAGCAGATCATCGCGGAAATCGACCGCAAGCTGTCCGAGCAGATCAACCAGATCCTGCATCACAACGAATTCCAGACGCTCGAAGGCGCGTGGCGCGGGCTGCATTACCTCGTCACGCACACCGAGACCGACGAGCTGCTGAAGATCAAGGCGCTGCCGGCGTCGCGCAACGAGGTCGCGCGGATGCTGAAGCGCTACAAGGGCGTTGCATGGGACCAGAGCCCGCTGTTCCGCAAGATCTACGAAGAGGAATACGGGCAGTTCGGCGGCGAGCCGTTCGGCTGCCTGGTCGGCGATTTCCATTTCAACCACAGCCCGCCCGACGTCGAGATGCTCGGCGAGCTGTCGAAGATCGCGGCGGCCGCGCACGCGCCGTTCATCGCCGGCGCGTCGCCGGAGCTGATGCAGATGGATTCGTGGCAGGAGCTGTCGAACCCGCGCGACCTGACGAAGATCTTCCAGAACACCGAATACGCGGCGTGGCGCAGCCTGCGGCAGTCGGAGGATTCGCGCTACATCGGCCTCGCGATGCCTCGCTTTCTCGCGCGGCTCCCGTACGGTGCGCGCACCAACCCGGTCGACGAATTCGACTTCGAGGAAGACACCGACGCCGCGAACCACGACCGCTACACGTGGGCGAATTCGGCGTACGCGATGGCCGCGAACATCAACCGCTCGTTCAAGCAGTTCGGCTGGTGTTCGTCGATCCGCGGCGTCGAATCGGGCGGGGCGGTCGAAGGGCTGCCGAGCCACACGTTCCCGACCGACGACGGCGGCGTCGACCAGAAATGTCCGACCGAGATCGCGATCAGCGACCGCCGCGAGGCCGAGCTCGCGAAGAACGGCTTCATGCCGTTCGTACACCGGAAGAACTCGGATTTCGCGGCGTTCATCGGCGCGCAGTCGCTGTACCAGCCGGCCGAGTACCACGATCCCGACGCGACCGCGAACGCGCGGCTGTCCGGGCGCCTGCCGTACCTGTTCGCGTGCTGCCGCTTCGCGCATTACCTGAAGTGCATCGTGCGCGACAAGATCGGCTCGTTCCGCGAACGCGACGACATGGAGCGCTGGCTGAACGACTGGATCATGAACTACGTCGACGGCGACCCCATCAATTCGTCGCAGGAAACCAAGGCGCGCAAGCCGCTTGCGGCCGCGCAGGTGGTCGTCGACGAGGTCGAGGACAACCCCGGCTACTACACGTCGAAATTCTTCCTGCGGCCGCACTACCAGCTCGAAGGGCTCACGGTGTCGCTGCGGCTCATCTCGCGGCTGCCGACCGCGAAGGCGGCCAACGAGTGAGCGACGCAGCAGGCAACGATCGGCATTCAACGCGGCATTCATCCTGACATCGCACTGAAACGGAGACGGCAATGGGCGTGGCAATGTTTATGAAGGTGGACGGCGTGACCGGCGAATCGGCGGACGCACAGCACAAGGGGTGGACCGACATCCAGTCGTTCACGTGGGGCGCGAGCCAGCCGGGCGCGATGGCGAGCGGCAGCGGCGGCAATGCCGGCAAGGCGAGCTTCAACGATCTCGTCGTCGCCGCGTACATGGACAAGGGTGCGCCCGCGATCATCAAGAACTGCGCGAACGGCAAGCACCTTTCGACGGTCGAGATCTCCGCGTGCAAGACGGGCGGCACGCAGGTCGAGTTCATGCGCGTGACGCTGCAGGAAGTGCTCGTCACGTCCGCGCAGGTCGCGGGCATCGATCCGGGCGACGTCGCCGACCGGCTGATGATGCACTACGGCTTCCAGGCCGCGAAGGTGAAGAAGCAGTACTGGCAGCAGAACGACAACGGCGGCAAGGGCGCGGAGGTGACCGTCGGCTGGAACATCAAGGAAAACACCGAGATGTGACGGCGCGGAGATGACCATGGACGACCCGCGAACCCGCGACGGCCGGGAGGGCAGCCTGCGCGACCGGCTCCAGCCCGCGCTGCTCGACCGGCTCACCGACGACACGCCGCAGCGCGCGACCGAAGCGCCCGGCGCGCAGTGGATCGGCACCGAACGCCTGCGCGCGGCCGTGCTGCGCGATCTCGCGTGGCTGCTCAACACGCGCAATGCCGAGGACGGCTTCGTCGACTGGTCGGCGTTCGCGCATGCGCAGGCATCGGTGCTCAACTACGGGATGCGGCCGCTCGTCGGCAAGCCGATGTCGGGCGTCGAGCGGATGTCGGTCGAGGCGTCGATCCGCGATGCGATCGTCCGCTTCGAGCCGCGCATTGCGCCCGACAGCGTCGAAGTGCGCAGCGTGATCGACGCGCCGGGCGGCCGCGCCGGCGAGCGGCGCCACAACGTGCTGCTGTTCGAGATTCGCGGCACGTTGTGGTCGATCCCGCATCCGCTCGAATTCGTGCTGCGCTCCGACCTCGATCTCGAGACGGGCGCGATGTCGCTGCAATCCGTGGCGGGGGCCTGACGCGATGGATACGCGCCTGCTCGACTACTACAACCGCGAACTCGCGTACCTGCGCGAGCTCGGCGGCGAATTCGCGCAGCAGTTCCCGAAAGTGGCCGCACGGCTGCGGCTCAATGAATCGGGGCCGCCCGATCCGTACGTCGAGCGGCTGCTCGAAGGTTTCAGCTTCCTCACCGCGCGCGTGCAGCTCAAGATGGACGCCGAGTTTCCGCGCTTCACGCAGGCGCTGCTCGATGCCGTGTATCCCGGCTATGTCGCGCCGCTGCCGTCGATGGCGATCGTGCGGTTCGCGCCGATGCTGAACGAAGGCAGCCTCGCACAAGGCTGGCGGCTGCCGGCCGGCACCGCGCTGCGCGCGCGTCCGGCCGCATCCGAGCAGACCGCGTGCGAATTCCGCACCGCGCACGACCTGACGCTGTGGCCGCTCGAACTGACCGATGCGACCGTCACCGGCGCGCCGTCGTGGCTGCCGCGCGGCGCCTTCGCCGCCCGGCAGGACGTGCGCGGCGCGCTGCGCATCCGGCTGAAGGTGCGCGGCGGCGCCAAACTGTCCCAGTTGCCGCTCGACCGGCTGACGTTCCATCTCGCGGGCCCCGAGCGCGACGCACTGCACCTGCTCGAACTGATCGCCGCGCATGCGCTCGGCGTCGTGTGCCACGATCCCGCGCAGCCGCCGCGCTGGCTGCATACGCTCGATGCCGACGAGATCGTCCACGAAGGCTTCGATCCCGCCCAGGCGATCCTGCCCGACGACGGCCGCAGCTTCCACGGCTACCGGCTGCTGCGCGAGTATTTCGCGTTTCCGGCGCGCTTCCTGTTCTTCAGCATCGGCGGGCTGCGTGCCGCGCTCGCGCGCGCAACCGGCGACGAGTTCGAGCTGACCGTGCTGTTCGACCGCCATGACGCGGCACTCGAAGCGGCTGTCAGCGCGAAACACCTCGCGCTGAACTGCACGCCGGCCGTGAACCTGTTCGCACGCCGTGCCGACCGCATTGCGCTGCAACCGGGCGCGCGTGAGCACCATGTCGTCGTCGATCGCAGCCGGCCGCTCGACTACGAGGTCTATGCGGTGCAGCGGCTCGCGAGCGAGCAGCGCGACGACGGCCAGTCGCGCGAATTCCGGCCGTTTCACGCGTCGTTCGCAAGCGACGACGGCAACCACGGCGCGTACTACACGGTGCGGCGCGAACCGAGGCTCGTCTCCGCGCAGGCGCGCGCGAACGGCACGCGCACCGGCTACGTCGGCAGCGAAACCTACGTGTCGCTCGTCGACAGCCAGTGCGCGCCGTACGACGAGACGATGCGCTACCTGGCGGCCGATACGCTGTGCACGAACCGCGATCTCGTGCTGCTGCAGCCGCCCGGCGATGCGAACACGTTCACGCTTCGCGTGTCGGCCCCGGTCGAAAGCATCGTCGCGATCCGAGGCCCGTCGCGGCCGCGCCCGCCGATCGCCGATGCGCAAACCGCGTGGCGGCTGATCCGCCATCTCGGACTGGCCCGGCACACGCTGACCGATCTCGACGACGACGAGGGCGCGCATGCGCTGCGCGAACTGCTCGGCCTGCATGCCGATCCGGCCGACGCCGCGATGCGCCGGCAGATCGACGGCGTGCTGCGTGTGGCGTTCTCACCGGTGTTCCGCCGGCTGCCGGCGTCAGGCCCGTTGATGTTCGGGCGCGGCGTGCAGGTCGACGTGACCGTCGACGACCATGCGTTCTCCGGTGACAGCCCGTTCCTGCTCGGCGCGGTGCTCGAACAGTTCTTCGCGCGCCACGTGTCGATCAACGCGTTCGCCGAATGCGTGCTGACCAGCGCGCAGCGGGGCCAGCTCGCCCACTGGCCGGCGCGCATCGGCAGGCGGCCCGCGATATGAAGCGCGATATGTCACCGGGTACCGGG
>NZ_JAAGPE010000240.1:0-238 GCF_017104605.1 Burkholderia sp. Ac-20384
GAAAAAAAAAACCCCCCCCCCCCCCCCCCCCTCCCTCCCCCCCCCCCCCCCCCCCACCACCCCCCCCCCCTGTCTACACCTCATCCGCTCGCACCACACCCCGCCACACATCTTCACCGCCCGACAACCTCGTCTCACACCCGTACGCCCACTCACACTCCACCAATACCGCCACACCTCCTCCTGCCCCCCCTCACACAACACGCCCCACCACAACAACACTCCCAATCCCCGCACC
>NZ_JAAGPE010000241.1:0-14440 GCF_017104605.1 Burkholderia sp. Ac-20384
CCGTGGCGCACGGCAGAGGGTGTCAGACCGACGTGGAGGGGGCCGGCGGGAATGGCATACGTGGGGCGCGCGTCGGGGTAGACGGGCGGCGGCGGATCGTCGGGCTGCGCTTGCGCGCCGAGCGGCATCGCACGCGCCAACGCAGCGGCAGGCGCCGGTTCGAACGCGCGCGACGCGGCGCGGCGGCGTGCGGGCCGGTTGGCGGGACGGGAGGCTGCAGACGGGGAAAACCGGCGGAACGCCATGATGAAGAATCCTTTGGGTTCGGAATGTTGCGAAGGTGCATCGTGTATTCCGAACGAACCGCCGAAACCCTCAATCGTCCCGTTAAATTTTTTTCTGATGACCCTGCGGCGGCGTTCAGCGCGGGACGACCGTGACCCAGTAGCGCGTGCGGTAGACGACGTCGACCGGTAATGCGGTGCGCAGGCTGGCGAGCGCGCGATCGGTGTCGGTCAGCGAGAACACGCCCGACACCGACAGCCGCGCGAGCGCCGGATCGCAGCGCAGGACGCCCGGCCGGTAGCGTGCGAGCTCGGCACACCATGCATCGACGCGCATGCGTTCGGCGATCAGCCGGCCCTGCGTCCATGCATTCGCACGCACATCGGCCGGCTCAAGCGGGGCGAAGCCGTCCGCATCGAAACGCACGGCTTCGCCGGCCTCGAGCCGCAGCACGCGATCGGCTGCGCGAGCGGGCCGGATCTCGACCGCGCCGTCGAACACGTCGACCCGTGCGCGCATCCCCTCGTCCGACGCCGTGAAGCGCGTGCCGAGCGCACGCGCCATCCCCTGCCGCATCTCGACGCGCAGCGGCCGCCCCGCCGTGTCGTGCGCGGTCTCGACATGAACCGCGCCACGCACGAGCACGATGCGTCGCTCGCGTGCGTCGAAACGCACGTCGATCGCACTCTCCGTGTCGAGCCAGACGCGCGTGCCGTCCGCGAGCGTGACATCGCGCACTTCGCCGACCGCGCTCGCATAGTCGGACGTGGCCGATTGCCACAGGCGCGTACTGCGCACGCCGTAGCTCGCGCCGCCGAGCGTGATCGCCCAGCCGAGCGCGCGCATCGCGCGCCGGCGTGCGGGCCGGGCCGGCTGGGCAAGCAGGACACCGCGCGCCGTATCGGCCGGCACGCTGCCAAGTTTCGCGTCGATGCCGGCAAGCCGCTGCCATGCGCGCTCATGTTCGGGATGCTCGGCACGCCAGGCCGCGCATCGGCGCCGGTCATCGTCGGTCGCGTCGCCCGACCACAGACGGGCAAGCCAGCCGATCGCCTGCTCGACGACGGCCTCGGGCAATGCATCGCCCTGCCGCCCGCTCACGATGCGCTCCCGTAGAGCGCCGCATAGCACGCGCGCAGCGCGGCCGCGACGTACTTCTCGACCGACGACACCGACACGCCGAGTTGCGCGGCGATCTCGCGATAGGTCAGGCCATCGAGCTTGCACAGCAGCAGCGCCGTGCGTGCGTTGGCGGGCAGGCGGTCGAGCATCGCGTCGATTTCGCACAGCGCCTCGATCACGAGCGCGCGTGTTTCGGGAGAAGGCGCTTCGGCCTCGGGCAGGTATCGAACCGTGTCGAGATAGGCCGACTCGATATGCCGCCGCCGATAGAGATCGATCACGAGTCCGTTCGCGATCTGGGTCAGGTAGCGGCGCGAATCGTCGGGTTGAGGCGTCGTGCCGGATGCGAGCACGCGCAGATAGGTGTCGTGGGCGAGATCGGCCGCGTCGCACGCATTGCCGAGCTTCTTGCGCAGCCAGCCTCGCAGCCAGCCGTGATGATCGTTGTAGAGCGCACGGAAACCCCGCTGCGCATGACTGTCGATGACGCCCATGTTCCCCGACGCCGCGTGGTCACGCAGCGCCCCATTAATGATAATGATTCTCATTAATTTTATGAGACAGGAGGCGGGACTGGCAAGCGGGAATCCGGCCGGCGACGCGTTTCCGGGGCCGGAAAACAAAAAACCCGGCACGGGGCCGGGTTCCTGTCGACGAAGCGCGCATCGGTCACTTGCGCTGCACATCGTCTGGTGTGCTTGGTTGCGGGGGTAGGATTTGAACCTACGACCTTCGGGTTATGAGCCCGACGAGCTGCCAGACTGCTCCACCCCGCGTCAGAGAAATAAATTATAGGGTGAGGAAGTACTCACGTCAATACTTTTGTCACAATTTCTTCTCGATTCATCGAAACCGCTGCGCGCGGCGCCTCCCCCGCCCCGCACGAAGCGCGCGTTCGCGCCGCGTGCTCGCGGTAAGATGGCGGCCTTCGCATTCACCCCGCACGCACACTCCCGTTCATGAAAATCGCCACCTGGAACGTCAACTCGCTCAACGTCCGCAAGCAGCATGTGCTCGACTGGCTCGCGCAAAGCGGAACCGACGTGCTGTGCCTGCAGGAACTGAAGCTGCCGGACGAGAAATTCCCGCGCGCCGAGCTTGAAGCCGCCGGCTACCGCAGCTGGTTCACGGGCCAGAAGACCTACAACGGCGTCGCGATTCTCGCGCGCGACACGCTGTCCGTCGACGAATCAGATGTCGTGCGCAACATCCCCGGCTTCGACGATCCACAGCAGCGCGTGGTCGCCGCGACGGTCGACGGCGTGCGCATCGTGTCCGCGTATTTCCCGAATGGCCAGGCACTCGACTCCGACAAGTTCGCCTACAAGATGCAATGGCTCGACGCGCTGCAGGCATGGCTGCGCACCGAACTGCAGCGCTACCCGAAGCTCGCGCTGCTCGGCGACTACAACATCGCGCCGGAAGACCGCGACGTGCACGACCCAGCGAAATGGGAAGGCCAGAACCTCGTGTCGCCGCAGGAGCGCGCCCACTTCGCGCAGCTGATCGAGCTCGGCTTCGTCGATGCGTTCCGCCGCTTCGAACAGCCGGAGAAGACCTTCACGTGGTGGGACTACCGGATGATGGCGTTCCGCCGCAACGCGGGGCTGCGCATCGACCACGTGCTGCTGTCGCCGGCGCTCGCCGAGACCTGCACGTCGTGCGAAGTCGATCGCACGCCGCGCACGTGGGAACAGCCGTCCGACCACACGCCCGTCGTCGCGGTCGTCGGCTGATCGCTCGATCCGCCCGCGCGCGATCAGCGCCGCGCGGGCGCCGGCCCGAGATGGGCCCACAGGAACCCGAATTCGGCCGCATCGGCCTCCGCGCGTTCCAGATCGTCGGCGCTGCCATGGCCGCCGTCGGTGTTCTCCCAGTACCACACCCGTTCGTGACCGAGCGCATGCATGCGCGCGGCCATCTTGCGTGCATGCGCAGGATGCACACGGTCGTCACGCGTCGACGTCGTCAGCAGCAGCGGCGGATACGCGACGCCTTCGCGCACGCGGTGATACGGCGAGTACGCGGCCAGCGCCGCGCCTTCATGCGGATCGTCCGGATCGCCGTATTCGTCGAGCCATGCGGCGCCCGCGTGCAGCTTCGGATAACGCCGCATGTCGAGCAGCGGCACGCGGCAGAGCACCGCGCCGAACAGCTCCGGCCGCTGCACCATGCACGCGGCGACCAGCAACCCGCCGTTGCTGCCCCCCTCGATGCCGAGCTGCGCGGCGGTCGTCACGCCGGTCGCGGCCAGATCCTCGGCCACCGCGATGAAATCGTCGAAGGAACGCTGGCGGTGTTCGCGCTGCGCATCGACGTGCCAGCGCGGCCCGAACTCACCGCCGCCGCGGATGTGCGCGAACGCCATCACGCCGCCGCGCTCGAGCCACCCGATACCGAACGCATCGCTGTAGCCCGGCAGGTTCGGAATCGCAAAACCGCCATAGCCCGACAGCAGGCACGGCCGCGCAACGCGCGCGGCGCCGTCGGCCACGTCGAGTGCATCGCGCGGCCCGATCAGCGTGTACGGCACGATCGTGCCGTCTTGCGAGCGTGCGCTCGCACGGCGCACGACGAGCCCGGCCGCGTCGAACTGCACCGGCGGCCGGTCGAGCAGCACGCGACGCGACGGCGCATCGTCCGCGCGATCGGCAAGATCGGCCAGCCAGCATTCGGGCGGATCGAGATAGGTGTCGACGTCCACGTAAATCTCGTCGTTCAGCGTCGACTCGACGGGCTCGACGTCGATCTGCGCGTCGCCCGGCCCCGGCCACTCGAACGGTCGAGCATCCCACGTCCACGTGCCGTCGTCGGCCCGGCTCGGCTGCCACAGCATCGTGCGGTTGTGCACGTCGTCGAGCCAGCTCGCGATCAGCGTCGTGCGCGTGTGGGTCCACGTGCAAGCGGACGTCGACGGTTGCGGCGCGAACAGCGTCGTGAGTTCGCGCGACCCGGCGAGAAACGCCTGCTCGCGGATCGCGAGCAGCGAACCGCCCGCATGGTGCACGCCGTCGCAATCCCAGTCGAGGCGCGGCTCCAACATGAGCCAGCCTTCCCAGAACCCGACCTCGACGTGGGTCGGCACGTCGTAGCGCACCCACTCGCCCGCCTCCGTCAAGCGGTACGCATGCGAATCGAAAAAATCGACGCTGCGCCACGCGACGTGACGGTTGTCGATCGGATCGAACCCCGCACCCGCGCTGATGTCGTCGGGTTCGCCGCTGAACACGACGGGCGCATCGGCGAGCGCCGTGCCGCGCACCCAGCGCCGCGCTTCATACGGATAACCGGCCGCGGTCGCATGCGCTTCGCCGCGATCCCAGCTCACGTAGACGGTATCGCGATCAATCCAGCCGACCGTGTGATGCCCCGGCTCGTCGATCGTGAAGCCGCCGTCGACGAAACGCCGTTCGACGAGATCGAATTCACGCACGACGACCGCGTCGGCGCCGCCCGGCGACAGCGACAGCAGCGCGCGATCGCCGTCCGGATACAGGATCGAGTCCTGCTCGAACACCCACGACTCGCCCTCCTCCGCACCGAGCGCGTCGACGTCGAGCAGCGTTTCCCACGCCGGTTTTCCCGCGCGCCAGTCGTCCCAGCGCGTGCGGCGCCACAGCCCTTTCGGATGGAGATCGTCCTGCCACAGGTCGTAGGCCCAGTCGCGCCAGCGGGTCGGAATCACCGGGCGTTCGCGCGGCAGGTACGCTTTGGCGAGGCGCGCGGTCAGCGCGCGATACGCGTCGTCGTCACGCAGCGCGGCGCGCGTGCGCGCATTCTGCTCGTCGACCCAAGTGCGGGCGCGCTTGCTGTCGAGCGATTCGAGGAAACGGAACGGGTCGGCCCCAGCGGGCCAGCGGAAGGAATCGGACATTGCGGATCGGCGGAATGGCAAACGGCGTGCAAACCGCGATTATGTCCGATTGCGGCATGCGCGATGCCCGCGCATGCCGCAAATCGTGCTCAGGGCTCCAAATGGAGTTCCTGGATCTTGCGCGTGATCGTGTTGCGGCCGATGCCGAGCCGCTCCGCGGCCTCGACCTTGCGGCCACGCGTGAAGTCGAGCGCTTCGCGAATCACGGCCGCCTCGAAGCGGCGTGCGAGTTCGTCCATCACGTCGGCCGAGTTCTCGCGCAACAGCCGTGCAACCTCGGTGCGCAGGCCGTGCTCCCACAGCGGATAGCCGGCCGGCGCGCTGCCGTTCGGCGCCGCCGCGACCGGCGCGGACGTCACCGGAGCGCCGCCAATCGCCGGTTGCGCGAGCGTTGCCGCCTCGCCACTGCCGCCGTGCGCGTCCACACCGTCGCCCGTCGCGACCACCGGCGCACCGGCCGGCACGAGGTCGGGCGGCAGGTCCTTGATCTCGACCGTCTGCGCGGGCGCCATCACGGTCAGCCAGTTCGCAAGGTTCTCGAGCTGGCGCACGTTGCCGGGAAACGCCAGCGACGTGAGATACACCAGCGCTTCGTCGGACACGCGCTTCGGCTCGACGCCGAGATCGCGCGCGCTCTTCTGCAGGAAGTGGCGCGTGAGCAGCGCGATGTCCTCGCTGCGCTCGCGCAGCGGCGGCAGGCGCAGCCGGATCACGTTGAGCCGGTGGTAAAGGTCCTCGCGGAACAGCCCCTGCCGCACGCGCGATTCGAGATTCTGGTGCGTCGCGGCAATCACGCGCACGTTCGCACGCAACGGGTTGTGGCCACCGACCCGATAGAACTGTCCGTCCGACAGCACGCGCAACAGGCGCGTCTGCAGGTCGAACGGCATGTCGCCGATTTCGTCGAGGAACAGCGTGCCGTTCTCGGCCTGCTCGAAGCGGCCTTGCCGCGTCGTCTGCGCGCCGGTGAACGCGCCGCGCTCATGGCCGAACAGCTCGGATTCGAGCAGGTCCTTCGGAATCGCCGCGGTGTTCAGTGCGATGAACGGCCCGTTTGCACGCGGGCTGTGACGGTGCAGCGCACGCGCGACAAGCTCCTTGCCGGTGCCCGATTCACCGGTGATCAGCACGGTCGCGGCCGAGTGCGACAGGCGGCCGATCGCGCGGAACATGTCCTGCATCGCGGGGGCCTGGCCGAGCATCTCGGGCGCCTCGGCCACGCGCTCGTCCTGCGGCGCGCCGCCGCGCAGGCTTTCCTCGACCGCACGGCGGATCAGCTCGACCGCCTTGTCGACGTCGAACGGCTTCGCGAGATATTCGAACGCGCCGCCCTGGAACGCCGCGACGGCGCTGTCGAGATCGGAGAACGCCGTCATGATGATGACGGGCAGGCCCGGCAGGCGCTCGTGCATCGCCTGCAGCAACTCGAGGCCCGAGCCGCCCGGCATCCGGATGTCGGATACCAGCACCTGCGGGGTCTCGTGGTCGAGCGCGGCCAGCGCGTCACGCACGTTCGCGAAACTCTTCGTCGCGAAGCTGTCCCGGGCGAGCGCCTTTTCGAGCACCCAGCGGATCGATTGGTCGTCGTCTACTATCCAGATCGGCTTCATAGGTCGGTCAGATATTGGTGAATCTGGTGAATCGCCATGCCGCCGCTCAATGGTCGAGCGGCAGCAGGATCTGAAATTCGGTACGTCCGGGCCGGCTTTCGACCTCGATCATCCCGTCGTGCTGCTGCACGAACGTCTGCGCGAGCGTCAGGCCGAGGCCGCTGCCGTCATCGCGCCCGGACACGAGCGGGTAGAAGATCCGGTCGCGGATTTCCTCCGGAATGCCGGGCCCGTTGTCGATCACGTGCAAGTCCAGTGCCAGCCGGTACAGGCGCTTCGCGATCGTCACCTTGCGCGCGATGCGCGTGCGCAGCTCGATCTTCGCGTCGCCCTGCGCAATCCGGTCGCGCAGCGCCTGCGCGGCATTGCGCACGATGTTGAGCAGCGCCTGGATCAGTTGCTCCTTGTCGCCGCGCAGGTCCGGCACGCTCACGTCGTAGTCGCGCTCGATCGTGAGCCCGCGCGGGAATTCCGCGAGCATCACCGCGCGCACGCGTTCGCATACTTCATGAATGTTCACGTCGCCGACGATGTGCGGATGCCGGTGCGGCTCCAGCAACCGGTCGACGAGCGTCTGCAGGCGGTCGGACTCCTTGATGATCACCTGCGTGTATTCGCGCAACTCGCCGCGCTCGCGCTCGCCGAGCTCGAATTCGAGCAGCTGGGCTGCGCCGCGAATGCCGCCGAGCGGGTTCTTGATCTCGTGCGCGAGGTTGCGGATCAGCTGCTTGTTGACCGCGGTCAGGTCGTGGATGCGCTCCTCGCGATCGGTGCGCGACTGCCGCTCGTTCTCGAACAGCTCGACGAGCACGAAATCGGGCGAGGTCTCGAGAAAGCCGACGATCGCGTGCACATGCAGCGGTTCGCGGCCGGGCCGGTCGAGCACGGTATCGAGGTGCGTCGCATGAAAGCGTTCTTCGCCGATCGCGGTGATCGTCGATGCCAGCTCGTTCGCATTCGGAAAAATCTCGCCCCACGGCCGCTGCGCGAGCTGCCGGCGCGAAATGTCGAGCATCGCCTCGGCGGACGGGTTCGCGAACGCGATCCGCAGCGTCTTGCGGTCGAGCACGATCACGACCGTCGGCAGCGCTTCCAGCCCCGCCAGCAGGCCCGAGCGTGCGAGCCGCTCGTCGTCCGTCAGTCGCTCGGGCTGCCCCGTTTTCGCCTTGATCAGATTCTTCAGAACCATCTGCGTGCTTGTCGCGCCTTTACGGCCAGAAAAGGAAAATCACCGGAACAAAAAAGGGACGGCTGGACGCCGCCCCTTTCAGACTCCGCCGTTCCCGCCGCAGGCCGCGCGACGGGAACGAACCGGCATGACGGCGCTGAATCGAAGCGCCATCGCCGATTAGAGCGAGTAGTACATCTCGAACTCGATCGGGTGCGTCGTCATGCGGAACTTCGCCAGCTCCTGCTCCTTCAGCGCAAGGTACGCGTCCAGCATGCCGTCCGTGAACACGCCGCCGCGCGTCAGGAACTCGCGATCCTTGTCGAGTGCTTCGAGTGCCTGGTCGAGGCCCGCGCACACGGTCGGGATCTTTGCATCTTCTTCCGGCGGCAGGTCGTACAGGTTCTTGTCCGCTGCTTCGCCCGGATGGATCTTGTTCTGGATCCCGTCCAGACCCGCCATCATCAGTGCCGAGAACAACAGGTACGGGTTCGCCATCGGATCCGGGAAGCGCGTTTCGATACGGCGGCCCTTCGGGTTCGACACGTGCGGAATGCGGATCGATGCCGAACGGTTGCGTGCCGAGTAAGCGAGCTTGACCGGTGCTTCGAAGTGCGGGACCAGACGCTTGTACGAGTTCGTCGTCGGGTTCGTGATCGCGTTCAGCGCACGAGCGTGCTTGATGATGCCGCCGATGTAGAACAGCGCCATTTCCGACAGGCCGGCGTAGCCGTTGCCTGCGAACAGGTTCTGGCCGTCCTTCCAGATCGACTGGTGAACGTGCATGCCCGAACCGTTGTCGCCGACGATCGGCTTCGGCATGAACGTCGCCGTCTTGCCGTACGAGTGCGCGACGTTATGGATGATGTACTTCGACCATTGCGTCCAGTCGGCGCGCTCGACCAGCGTCGAGAACTTCGTGCCGATTTCGTTCTGGCCCTGGCCCGCCACTTCGTGGTGGTGCACTTCGACCGGGATGCCGAGCTGTTCGAGCAGCAGGCACATTTCCGAACGCATGTCCTGGAACGTGTCGACCGGCGCGACCGGGAAGTAGCCGCCCTTCGTGCCCGGACGGTGGCCCGTGTTGCCGCCTTCGAATTCCTTGGCCGACGACCACGGTGCTTCTTCCGAGTTGATCTTCACGAAGCAGCCCGACATGTCCGTGCTCCACTGGACCGAGTCGAAAATGAAGAATTCCGGTTCCGGGCCGAAGTAGGCGGTGTCGCCGATGCCCGTGCTCTTCAGGTACGCTTCAGCGCGCTTCGCGAGCGAACGCGGGTCGCGCTCGTAGCCCTTGCCGTCGGCCGGCTCGACCACGTCGCAGGTCAGCACCAGGGTCGACTCTTCATAGAACGGGTCGACGAATGCGGCGTTCGGGTCCGGCATGAGCAGCATGTCCGACGCCTCGATGCCCTTCCAGCCGGCGATCGACGAGCCGTCGAATGCATGGCCGCTTTCGAACTTGTCTTCGTCAAACGCCGAAACCGGCACCGACACGTGCTGTTCCTTGCCGCGCGTATCCGTGAAGCGGAAATCGACAAACTTGACGTCCTCGTCCTTCACGAGCTGCATGACGTCGGCGACGGTTTTACTCATAACCTCTTCTCCTGATTGAACAATTCCGGCGGACTGGGAACCGCCTCGTTTATCGAGCTGACCGGGGTCTTGCTTTGGCGCAGCGCGCCCCGATTCGACCGAATCCTATGAAGCAGCTTCCGTGCCACCTATGCGCAAGATTGGCGCGAATCGCGCCGGCGCTCGTCGCGACGGGGCTGTGCTGCGCAATTCCGGGGCTCGGCTTCGCACCGCCTGCCAACCGAAGGCACCGCGCTGGTGCAATCGTTGCAGTGCGCCGCGCCCGCCGGATCATCTTGGTGCATGCGCGCCATTCTGCACTCTTTTGGTGAATGCGTGTGGGGTGCGCGCACCGTATTCCACGCGGACATCCGTGCCGCGACGCCGCGCTAGAATGTTCGTTTGACCGATAGGAGACTCCCTGCCATGAGTACGCTCGACCAGCTTTACGCGAAGGCCGACGAACGCCGCGCACAAGCCGCGCTCAACTACGCCGGGGCGCTGCTGCCGGCCGAGGCCTTCGAACTGCTGCAGCTCGATCCGTCGGCGCGCCTCGTCGACGTGCGCACCCGCGCCGAACTCGACTGGATCGGCCGCCCGCTCGTCGGCGACGGCCAGTACCTGCACCTCGAATGGACGCGCTACCCGGGCGGCGTGCCGAACGCCGAATTCGTCAACGAACTGAAGGCGGCCCTCCCGGCCGATACGCCGATCCTGTTCCTGTGCCGCAGCGCCGCGCGCTCGAAGCTCGCCGCGATCGCCTCCACGCAGGCCGGCTACACGAAGGCGTTCGACCTGCTCGAAGGCTTCGAGGGCGCGAAGGACGCCGAAGGCCACCGCAAGACGGTCGACGGCTGGTGCTTCCGGAAACTGCCGTGGATCGGCGCCTGACGGCACGCCGCTCCCGCCGGTTGCGACAACCCCATCGTCGAGCCGGGCGATGACATGCCGATGACGGGCCGCGTTGCGCGGCCCGTGGCTTTTGTACTGCTGATCGAGGGGCCGCTCAGGCGCGCGGCGTCTCGGGCTCGACGACGTCGCCGCCGAGCAGGTGCACGCCTTCGCGCAGCTTCACGTACGCGGCCGCGACCGCTTCCGGCTCGCCCTTCACGCCGAGGTCGATGTGACGGCGCGCGTAGATCCCGCCGCGCTCCGCATCGCCGACGCTCGGCAGGCTGAACACGCGCACGCCCGGGAAATCGCGCTCGATGCGCTCCATCAGCGGCGTGAGCGTCGATTCCGGCAGCTCGAACACGTACAGCGAGCGCTCCGCGTGCGGCGTCGCGTGATGCAGGTGCGCGTACTTCGTGTCGAGCACCCATTCGATCATCGGCCACGCCATCACCGGGAAGCCCGGCACGAAGTGCAGGTCGCCGACCGAGAAGCCGGGAATCCGGTTGTAGCCGTTCGGGATGATCGTCGCGCCCACCGGGAACACGCCCATGTTGAAGCGGTGCTGGTTCTCCGGCGAGTCGAAGTCGACCGGCGTGGCCGGATCGGTGTGCGTTTCGCGGATCCGCTCGGAAATCAGCACCTTCGCTTCCGGATGCAGCTCAAGGGGCACGCCGATCGCGGCGGCCGCGCACTGGCGCGTGTGGTCGTCCGGCGTCGCGCCGATGCCGCCCGTCGAGAACACGATGTCGCCCGACGCGATCGCGCGTGCGAGGGTCGCCGTGATGCGCGCCGGATCGTCGCCGACGTATTCGGCCCAGTCGAGCGTGAGGCCGCGCGCGCCGAGCAGCTCGATGACCTTCGCCAGATGCTTGTCCTGCCGGCGGCCCGAAAGGATTTCGTCGCCGATGATGATGATGCCGATGCTCATGCCTGCCCCATGTCGATTGCGGTGGCGCGCGAACTCGCACGCAGGTCCTCCAGCGCGCGCAGGCAGTAATGCCCGAACCACAGCGCCGAGAAGACGAGGATGAAAGCGTATACCCAGATCATGGCGGCCGCGACGAACGGAAACAGCACCATCATCCAGACCGACGATACCCATACGAAGGTCGGCACGGTGCCGAGCAGCCCGGTCGCGACGCCGATGCCGATCAGCGGCCAGCGGTGCTGCCGCACGAGTGCGCGGCGCTCGTCGCGGCTCGCGTGCAGCGCGAGCGCGTCGTAGGTCATCACGCGATACGTGAGCCAGCCCCAGATCACCGGCGGCAGCAGCGCGAAGAACGGCGGGATCAGCCACAGCGGGATCGTGACGACCAGCACGACGACGCCGGCCAGCGCCGCCCACAGCGAATTGAACACGCTGCCGAAGAAAGTGCCGCCCCGCTTCGACTCGAGCGCCGCGAACTGCCGGTTCGACAGGTGCTTGATCACGACCGGCATCGAAATCGTCGCGATCAGCAGCAGCACGGTCAGCACGATCAGCGGAATCGCGAGCGACACGACCACGAACGGCGCGACGACCGCATGCAGCTGCGACATGCCGATCGCGTCGAACGCGCGGTACAGCATGGCCGTCAGCACGAAGCCGTCGAGCGCGCCGCGTGCGAGGTCCAGCAGCGACTGCCACGAGAACCACAGCACGGCGCCCCACAGGACGGCCGAGACGAGAAACGGCATCAGGGTGAGCCACAGCATGCGCGGATGCAGTGCGCTCGCCAATGCCCGGACGAAGGAACGCAGCAAGTCGTTCATGCGAGCCTGTATCGACGGAGAAAAACGGGGAAAGGATAAACCACGCGGCCCGCATGCGCCAAAGCACATGCGGGCCGCGTGGGAGAGCCGCTCAACGCAGGAATGGCCGGATCAGGCCGATGCCGCGCCGCGCTTGGCGGGGAACAGGCGCCGGAAGATCCGCACGAACGCGAGGCCGTGCTGCGCCCAGAAACCTTCGCCGTAGGACACGCCCTCGACCTGGTCGCGGATGCCGGTCGGCTCGACCGTGCGGCTCCACGACGCGGTGCCGAACATCATGTCCCACCACGGGAACAGCACGCCGAAGTTGCAGCCGTACTTCGTGCCTTCGTGGCCGTAGCCGACCGCGTGGTGGCGGCGGTGGAAGATCGGGCTCACGAACAGGCGCTCGCCGAGCCAGCCGAACGGCAGCCGCGCATTCGTGTGCTGAATGCTCTGCATGAAGTTGGTGAACGCGGTCAGCACGACGAACTGCGACGGCGTCACGCCGATCACGAGCGCGATCGCCGCGAAGAAGCACGACTGGATCACGTCGTCGAGCACGTGGTTGCGGTCGTCGCACCACAGCGACATCTGGCGCTGGCTGTGATGCACGGCGTG
The DNA here is from genome assembly GCF_017104605.1 of Burkholderia sp. Ac-20384. NCBI lineage: Bacteria > Pseudomonadati > Pseudomonadota > Betaproteobacteria > Burkholderiales > Burkholderiaceae > Burkholderia > Burkholderia sp. Ac-20384. Next base: position 12,821 of record NZ_JAAGPE010000241.1, read on the forward strand.
CAGCTCCCACCAGACGCCGAACTTGTGCTGCCAGCGGTGATACCAGTAGCCGGCGAAATCGAGCACGACGAGATAGATCGCGAACGTGACGATCGGCTTCGAGGTCACGCCCGGCCACAGGTAGTCGAGGTTGAGGTTCGCGACGCCATGGAGGCGCAGCCACGCCTGGAAGTTGTCGAACAGCGGCTGCAGCGCGAAGAAGAAGAACAGCGAGTAGATGCCGAGCTTCGCGATCGCCGTGTAGATCACGTCGACCCGCACGGCACGGCGGTTCGTCCAGCGCTCGACGGGCAGCAGCGCCTCGAGCGGGCGCAACAGCACGAACATCAGGACCATCTGCAGCGCGCCGACGATCACCCAGTACAGCGCGTCGTAGGTGTCCTCGTCATAGTCCATCAGGTTGAACTTGAAGAGGAGCGGCTGCACGACGTCGACGTACAGCCAGGTCTGGATGTCCGATACGAATGCATCGATCAGGTGCAGCATCGTTCTCCCCCGCCCGTCACGCGCCGTTCGCGGCGCGCCACGGCGCGCGGTCGTAGAAATAGATGCCGTGCGGCGAGCGGCCGACAGCGATCGTCTGCACCAGCTTGCGCGACGCCAGGTCGATGATCCCGACCTTCTTCGCGAAGCGGAACGTCACCCACAGCGTCTTCTTGTCGGCGGACAGCTCCATGTCGTCCGGGCCCGGCAGCAGGCCGGTGATGTCGCCGACGTTGGTGAGCGTGTTCTCGTCGATGATGCTGATCGTGTTCGCGACCCGGTTCGTCACCGCGACGTGCGTGCCGTCGGCGAGCGAGCGGAAGTTGTGCGCGCCCTTGCCGGTGTAGATCTGCTTGACGACCTTCTGGTTGCGCCAGTCGACCACCGCGACGTAATCCGCGCCGGTCATCCCGACGAGCAGGTACTTGTCGTCAGGCGTGAGCCACAGGCCGGCCGGCACCTTGCCGACCTTCATCTTCCACTTGACCGTCTGCGTCGGCAGGTCGATCGCCGCGATCTCGCCGGAGACCTGCAGCGACACGAGCAGCGTCTTGCTGTCCTTCGTGAACGCGAGGTGGCTCGGCATCACTTCGAGCGGCACGCGCTTCACGAGCTTCAGGTCGCGGCCGTCGTAGCCGTAGATGTCGACGCGGTCGAGGCGCAGGCCGGCCGCCGCGAACCACTTGCGGTCGGGCGAGAAGCCGAGCTGGTAAGGATCGTCGATCCCTTCGATGGTGCGCTGCAGCTTGCCCGTCTTCGGATCGAGGAACATCAGGCTGTTCGAGACCGAATTTGCAACGATCAGCGACGAATTGTCGGGCGTCGCCATCAGGTGATGCGGTTCCTTGCCGGTCGGCATCGTGCCGACGACCTGGCGGGTCTGCTGATCGATCAGGGAAAGCGTCGCTTCGGCCGAATTGAGGATGATGACGTTATTCGCGTGTGCGGCGGGCGCCAGCACGGCGGCGGCCAGCGCAAGCGTGCGGCCGAGGGAAAGGAAAGTGCGCATGAAGACTCACGTCGAGGAACAACCGTCATTGTAAAACGTTCAACCGGCCCGGCCGGTTGACCGAAGCCGGCATTGCGCCACTTCGACGCACGCCGCGGCGGCCCGGTCGGCCGGCGCGGCAGGCGCCG
>NZ_JAAGPE010000242.1:0-14438 GCF_017104605.1 Burkholderia sp. Ac-20384
GTTCCTGCGCGAGCTTCTCGGCCGCTTCGTAGTCGATGTCTTCGTTTTCGTTCAGGCCGTAGCTCACCACGTTGAACCACTTGCCCGACATGTTCACGGGCGAGCCGTGCGTCAGGTGGCCGCCGTGCGCAAGGCTCATGCCCATGATCGTGTCGCCCGGCTTGAGCATCGCGAAGAACACGCCCTGGTTCGCCTGCGAACCCGAGTTCGGCTGCACGTTCGCCGCTTCCGCGCCGAACAGCTGCTTCACGCGGTCGATCGCCAGCTGCTCAACGACGTCCACGTATTCGCAGCCGCCGTAGTAGCGCTTGCCCGGATACCCTTCCGCGTACTTGTTCGTGAGTTGCGAACCCTGCGCAGCCATCACGGCCGGGCTCGTGTAGTTTTCCGACGCGATCAGCTCGATGTGATCTTCCTGGCGGCGGTTTTCCTGCTCGATCGCGGCAAAGATTTCGGGATCGACGTTCGCAATGGTGCTTTGGGCTCTGTCAAACATACGGTTTCCGTTAAGTGTGTACAGGTTGACCGGAGCGGCCGAGTACGGTGCGCTGCTGGCGGGACCAGCTCGACGTGGCGGAAGAATCCGTATGACGCGAGGCGGGACAGCCACCGGCGATGCACGCGACGGCGCACAACGGCTGCCCAGGCGAACGGCAAAAACGGCGCCCCGCGCTTCACGGTGGGATGCTCCACCTTGAACCCGAAGGGTTCTATCGCCAGTCACGCGGGGGTGATGAGCGCGTTAGTGTATTGGATGCGTCATGAATAGGCAACCGCACGGCGGTGCGCCGAAAGCAATTGGGGCCAGACTCTACGCGCCCGTACGGGAACGCTTTGCCGCCTTGCCGCGGTGCGGCAATCTCAGTAGGCTTGCGGGATACCACTCGCTATTTTGTTATCGACCAGGAGCAGCAATGATCGTGTTCGTCACAGGCGCGTCCGCCGGCTTCGGCGCCGCCATCGCCCGTGCCTTCGTCAAGGGAGGCCACCGCGTCGTCGCGACCGCGCGCCGCAAGGATCGCCTCGATGCGCTCGCCGCCGAACTCGGCGATTCCCTTCTGCCGCTCGAGCTCGACGTCCGCGATCGCGCGGCCGTCGAGGCCGTGCCGGCCGCCCTTCCCGCCGAATTCGCGGCACTCGACGTGCTCGTCAACAACGCCGGCCTCGCGCTCGGCGTCGAGCCGGCCCAAAAGGCCAGCCTCGACGAATGGCACACGATGATCGACACGAACTGCACGGGCCTCGTCACGGTCACGCACGCGCTGCTGCCCGGCATGATCGATCGCGGCCGCGGTCACGTCTTCAATATCGGCTCGGTCGCGGGTTCGTACCCTTATGCAGGCGGCAATGTCTACGGCGCGACCAAGGCTTTCGTCAGACAATTCAGCCTGAACCTGCGCGCCGACCTGCTCGGCACGCCGCTGCGCGTCACCGACATCGAGCCTGGCCTGTGCGGCGGCACCGAATTCTCGAACATCCGCTATCGCGGCGACGACGCCAAAGCGGCGAACGTCTACAACAATGTCCAGCCGCTGATGCCCGAGGACATCGCCGACACGATCTACTGGATCGCGACGCGTCCGGCGCATGTGAACGTCAACACGATCGAGCTGATGCCGATCGCGCAAGCCCCGGGCGGCCCGACCGTCCACCGCGGCTGAAGCCACGCGGGCCCGGCCCCCTTCCGGGCCGGCCCGCAGTGTGCTACGGCATACTACATTCCGTTACGAATCGGTTACGAATCAGGCTCCTGCCTTCCGGTAGAATGCGCGCCATGACCCAGCCTACCCGCTCCCCGGAAGCGCCCTCCGGCTTCATCTGGCCGGTGCGCGTGTACTACGAGGATACCGACGCAGGCGGCATCGTCTTCTATGCCAACTACCTGAAGTTCTTCGAACGCGCCCGCACCGAGTGGCTGCGCGCTTGCGGCATCGACCAGCGTCAGCTCGCCGACGACACCGACGCGATCTTCGTCGTCCGCAGCACGTCGCTCGACTACCGCGCACCGGCGCGACTCGACGACACACTGGCGATCACGAGCCGGCCCGGGCGCATCGGCCGCGCATCGGTGGAATTCACGCAGGAAGCCTGGTGCGGAAACACGCTGCTCGTGGCCGGACACATCCGTCTCGGCTGCGTCGACCGTACCGGCATCCGGCCCGCGGCCATCCCGCCGGCCGTGCTCGACGCGCTGCAGCGCGGGCCCGTCATCGACGACGGGCAGACTGCACTGTCAACGAAGCTCGCATGAGCCCCGTTTAGACAAAGCCTATGAACTTGCCTTTCTGATTCGATACTAAGCAAGGTTCGGCGTCAGGCATGGCCGGCGCGCCGCGCCACACGCATACCGGGCGCCCCCGAAGGGACGTTACTCAAACCTCTATGAACACTTCTCAAGACCTGTCGATCATTTCCCTCGTCCTCAACGCGAGCGTGCTGGCCCAGGCCGTGATGGGGCTGCTGTTGCTGCTGTCGCTGATGTCGTGGACCTTCATCTTCCGCAAGTGGTTTGCGATCCGCCGCGCACGCGTGCAGACCGAACGCTTCGAGAAGGATTTCTGGTCGGGCGGCGACCTGCAGGCGCTGTACCAGAGCGCAGCCAACAACCGCCACACGATCGGCGCGCTCGAGCGCATCTTCGAATCGGGCATGCGCGAATTCCTGAAAGCGAAGGAAAAACGCATCAGCGATCCGGGCCTCGTGCTCGACGGTGCACGCCGCGCGATGCGCGCGTCGTTCCAGCGTGAAATGGACGTGCTCGAAGCGAACCTCGCGTTCCTCGCATCGGTCGGCTCGGTCAGCCCGTACATCGGTCTGTTCGGCACGGTCTGGGGGATCATGAACTCGTTCCGCGGCCTCGCGAACGTGCAGCAAGCCACGCTCGCGAACGTCGCACCGGGCATCGCCGAGGCGCTCGTCGCCACCGCGATCGGCCTGTTCGCCGCGATTCCGGCGGTGGTCGCGTACAACCGCTACGCGCACGACATCGACCGCCTCGCGATCCGTTTCGAGACCTTCATCGAAGAGTTCTCGAACATCCTGCAGCGTCAGGCCCAGTAAGGAGCGCGCCATGGCAGGAAGTCCCATCCGTTCCAGCATGCGCGGCGGCCGCTCGCGCCGCGCAATGGCCGACATCAACGTCGTGCCGTACATCGACGTGATGCTGGTGCTGCTCGTGATCTTCATGGTCACCGCACCGCTCGTCGCCCCGTCGATCATCAACCTGCCGACCGTCGGCAACGCCGCGCCGCAGGAGCAGACGCCGCCCGTCGTCGTCAACATCAAGGCCGACCGCACCATGAGCGTCAAGTACAAGGGCGACTCGGGCGCGACCCAGGAAGACACGATGACGAAGGCCGAGCTCGACAGCTTCATCGTCGCCCGGCAGGCTGACCATCCGGACCAGCCGGTCGTGATCGCGGCCGACAAGACCGTGCAGTACGATGCCGTCATGACCGTGATGTCCGATCTGAAGGCGCGCGGCGTCAAGCGCGTCGGCCTCCTCGTCAAATCGCAATGAACCGGCAGCAATCCACGCGCAGCTCCGCCTACCCGCCTCAGCCTCCCCGCGAGCGCGGCACCTGGCGCGCATTCGCGCTCGCCGCGCTGATGCACGTGCTGCTCGCGCTGTTTCTCTATCACGGCGTGCAGTGGCAGAACAGCACGCCGGCCGGCGCCGAAGCCGAGCTGTGGACCGAGGTGCCCGATGTCCCCGCGCCGCGGCCCGTTGTCACACCCGCACCGCCCGTGAAGGTCGCGCCGCCCGCTCCCCCGGTGCGCGACGAGCAGGCCGACATCGCGCTGCAGCAGAAGAAGCGGCAGCAGGAAGCGGCCGCGCGTGAAGCGCTGCTCGAGCAGCAGCGCCGCGCGCAGCAACTGAAGGCCCAGCAGGAAGAGGAAGCCCGGCGCGCGCAGCTCGCGGCGCAGCAGGCAGCCGCACTCGCCGCACAGAAGGCCGCGGAACGCGACAAGCAGAAGCAGGCCGACAAGCTCAAGCAACAGCAGCTCGCCGAGCAGCAAAAGCTCGAACAGCAGAAACTTCAGCAGCAGAAACAGGCGCAGCTCGAAGCGCAGCAGGCAGCGAAGGCGAAGGCCGACGCGGCCGCGAAGGCAAAGGCGGAAGCCCAGGCCAAGGCGAAGGCCGAAGCCACGGCGCGCGCGAAGGCCAATGCGGCAGCGAACGCCAAGCTCGACCGCGAGCGCAGCGCACGCCTGGCACAGATGCAGGGCCTGTCCGGCGCCGGTGAAGGCGGCGGCGAAGGCCTCGCGAAAAGTGGCACGGGCACGGGCTCCGGCGGCAATGCCGCCACGCCCGGCTATGCCGACAAGGTGCGCCGCCGCGTCAAACCGAACATCGTTTGGGGCGGCGAGCGAGCAGGCCTGACCACCGTCGTCAAGATTCGGTGCACGCCGTCCGGTGACGTATTGAGCGCATCGGTTTCCCGCTCCAGCGGGAATTCGGGGTGGGATCAAGCCGTGGTCAATGCAATCCACGCATCGGTCCCGTTGCCGCCCGATTCTAACGGTCGTACCCCGTCGGACATTACGATTACCTTCAAGGCAGCGGAGTGAAAGGAAATGCGCTTACACTCCGGGCGTCGCTGTCGGACGGGAACGAATCGGGTATTTTTACTGTCTCTGCCGTTGCGCAGCGATCCAAGCCATACGGGAAGCAACAAGCATGAGTTTGATGACAAAGCTAGGTTTCAGGGCACTCGTGGCCTCGTGTCTGATTACGGCGGGCAGCGCCGCTAACGCCCAGGTCAACGTGCTGATCACCGGTGTCGGGTCGACCCAGTTCCCCATCGCCACCGCGAATTTCGCGAACGAGGCGAACCTGCCGCAGCAGGTCACGTCGATCGTGCGCGCCGACCTCGCCCGCAGCGGCAAATTCACCAACATCGACGCCGGCAGCACCCCCGTGCCGGAGTCCGCATCGGTCGATCTCGGCGCATGGAAGGCCAAGGGCGCGAATGCGTTCGTCGCCGGCAGCGTGAACCGCGAGGCGAACGGCCAGTACAAGGTCAACTTCATCCTGTACGACACCGTGAAGCAGCAAAGCCTCGGCGGCCTGTCGCTGACGGCCACCGACACCACGCTGCGCACGGCCGGCCACAAGATCGCCGACTACATCTACCAGAAGCTGCTCGGCGTGCGCGGCGTGTTCGCCACGCGCCTGTCGTACGTGATCAAGACCGGTAACCGCTACCAGCTGCAGATTTCGGATTCGGACGGCCAGAACGCGCGTATCGCGCTGTCGAGCACCGAGCCGATCATCTCGCCGTCCTGGTCGCCGAGCGGCACGAAGGTCGCGTACGTGTCGTTCGAGCGCAAGAAGCCGATCGTCTACATCCACGACCTGCCGACCGGCCGTCGCTACATCGTCTCCGACCAGAAGGGCAACAACAGCGCACCGGCGTGGTCGCCGGACAGCAACACGCTGGCCGTCGCGCTGTCGCTGACGGGCAATACGCAGATCTATACGGTCAACTCGACCGGCGGCGGCCTGCGCCGCCTCACGCAGAGCAGCTCGATCGACACCGAGCCGTTCTACTCGCCGGATGGCCACTGGATCTACTTCACGAGCGATCGCGGTGGCGCGCCGCAGATCTACCGGATGCCCGCACAGGGCGAAAGCGCCGGTGCTGCGCAGCGCGTGACTTTCACCGGCAGCTACAACACGAGTCCGCGCATCAGCCCGGACGGCAAGCTGCTTGCTTACATCTCCCGCACGGGCGGGGGCTTCAAGCTGTACGTTCAGGATCTGCAGTCTGGCGCGGCGAACGCCATCACCAATACGAATCGCGACGAATCGCCGAGCTTCGCGGCAAACGGCCAGTACCTTCTGTACGCTACCCAGTCGGGTGGTCGCAATGTTCTGGCAGCAGTGCCCTCGGACGGCAGCGCGCCGCCGCAAATCCTGTCCGTCCAGGGCGGCTCCGTACGTGAGCCGTCGTGGGGGCCCTTCATGCAATGACCACAAGGAGAGTAAACATGATGTCGAATAAAGCTCGTCTGGCCCTGGCCGTGATGATGATCAGCGCGCTCGCAGCGTGCAAGTCGGGCGTGAAGCTCGATGACAAGGCAAACAACGCGGGTGCAGTCAGCACGCAACCGAGCGCCGACAACGTCGCGCAAGTGAACGTCGATCCGCTGAACGACCCGAACAGCCCGCTCGCGAAGCGCAGCATCTACTTCGACTTCGACAGCTATTCGGTGAAGGACGAGTACCAGCCGCTGATGCAGCTGCACGCTCAGTACCTGAAGAGCCACCCGCAGCGCCACGTGCTGATCCAAGGCAACACCGACGAACGCGGCACGAGCGAGTACAACCTCGCGCTGGGCCAGAAGCGTGCGGAAGCTGTCCGTCGTGCGATGGCACTGCTCGGCGTGAACGATTCGCAAATGGAAGCCGTGAGCCTCGGCAAGGAAAAGCCGCAGGCATCGGGTCACGACGAAGCATCGTGGGCGCAGAACCGTCGCGCCGACCTCGTCTACCAACAGTAAGTAACGGAAGAATCGCCGTATGACGCACCGTGTATCCCTGCTGCGCGTTGCCGCAGCATTCTGCGTCGCCGGCGCGGCGTGGTCGGCCGCGCCGGCGCACGCCGGCGTGTTCGACGACAACGAAGCGCGCCGCGCCGTGCTCGATCTGCGCAGCAAAACCGACAACCTGGCGAGCCAGTTGTCGGCCGCCCAGCGTACGATCCTCGATCAATCCGGCCGTCTCGACCAGCTGAACCAGCAGGTCGCGACGCTGCGCGGCGAGAACGAGGACCTGACGAACCGGCTGACGACGCTCGAGCGGCAGCAGAAGGAGTACTACCAGGATCTCGACACGCGGCTCAAGAAGTTCGAGCCGCAGCAGGCGACGATCGATGGTGTCGAAGGCACTGTGCAGCCGGGTGAAACGGATGCGCTCAGTGCGGCGCAGCAGCAGTTCCGCAACGGCAACTTCAAGGCGGCGGCGGCTTCGTTCCGCGCGTTCATCGCGAAGTATCCGCAGAGCCCCTACCAGCCGACCGCGCAGTACTGGTACGGTAACGCGCAATACGCGCTGCGCGACTACCGCGGTTCGACTGCAACGTGGCAAGGGATCGTCAGCAAGTTCCCGCAGCACCCGCGCGCAGCCGACGCCCTCGTGGCAATCGGCACGAACCAGCTCGAGCAAGGCCAGAAGGCGGCCGCGAAGAAGACGTTCGAGCAGGTTGTTTCGCAGTATGCCGGGTCGAACGCAGCGCAGACGGCGCAAGGCAAGCTCGAGACGATCAAATAATTATCGCGGCGGGTTGTTGACAGCCTGACAATCCGTCGCTATAATCTTTTGCTCTTTGGGTCGCTTGTCAAGTTGTTGAAGCAACGAACCAACAGAACAGGTTTCAAGAACGTGGGGTGGTAACTCAGTTGGTTAGAGTATCTGACTTTTAATCAGAGAGTCGAGGGTTCGAGTCCCTCCCACCCTACCAACTATCTTTGATAGTGCAAATTTAAGCCTCCCAAGCGGAGGCTTTTTTGCGTCTGTCGCATCCGTGTCGCCGCGGCATCCCGGTGATGTCCGCAACCCACCCAGCCGCATCCTCCCGACTCCGCTACCGGACATGGCACGCAATACCCCGCCCGCGCATCAGCGCACGCTCACGTCGCGCAGCACGCCACCATATCCCGCGTACAGATTGCCGTCAGGCAGCAACCGCCGCTGCGCGAGCTGCCAATGCACGACCGGCAGGTTGTGGAACGGCATCCGCGCGAACAGGTGATGTTCGATATGAAAATGAATCGCGTGCGGGCCGAACAGGAACGTCTGCCACGAACGCCGGACGATCGTCCGCGCGTTGCGGCTCTGGTCGGCACACGCCGGTAGCCCCGCATGTTCGAAGATCGCGCGCACCTGCCCGGCGAGCGGCAGCAGCGTGACGGACGGCACGATCCACAACGTCACGTACAGCAGCGGATGTCCGGCCCATGCGAGCGCGCCGAACAGCACACCGTTGCCGGCCAGCATCGACGCAACTTCCCACGCGGCATACGCACGCGACTTCCCGACTTTCGGCAGCGCATGCGCAAACTCGCCGCGTGCGAGCCTCACGACACTCGTCACGTAGCCGATCCCGCATGCGTACGCGAACAGGCGGCCGATCAGCCGCCCGCGCGTCACCGGATAGTCATGCACGCCGAACAGCAGCGCGACGGGATCGTCCGCCTCCATCGGTGCGCGATGGTGCTTCAGATGGCCTGCACGATACGTACGCAGCGACAGCCACAGCGGGCCGGCCGCGAACAGTTGGCCCAGCGCGTCGTTGACACGCCGGTTCCGCGCCAGCAACCCGTGCGCGCCTTCGTGCATCATGACCGCGAGCGCAAGCTGGCTGCGCGCGATCACGATCGCGGCCAACGCGTACACGAGCGGATGCGGAAACGCGATCGCAACCGCGAACGCGGCGGTAATCATCAGCCAGTCGCCCGCCAGCGCCACGCCGACGCGCGACGCGCTCACGCGAAACAACGCGGGATCGGGCACGAACCGCGCAAGCTCCGCATTCGGTCCTGCATGGTGATCATGGGCATCCGTCACGCGAGCCTCCCGCGCAGCGCACGCCGCTCGACCCACAGCGCACTGACCATCGCGAGCGCCACGCCGCCCAGCACATCGGCCACCGTATGCTGCTTGAGCGTCAGCGTCGACGTGCAGATCAGCAGGCCGACCGCCACTGTCACGAGCCGTCGCCGGTCCGCCAGCATCCGGCAGGCAAGACACGTCACCGCGACATGCAGGCTTGGAAAACCGTTGGCCGCGAGATCGAGCTGCCACATGCGCGCGAGACGGTGGCGCACGAACGCGTTGCCGATATCCGCGACGTCGGGCCGCGGCACGGCTTCCGGAAACAGCAGGAAGCACACGACACCGAGCACGAACGCGATCAGCACGGCCTCCTTGAACGCGGCGAACGCGATCGGTCGCGCATACGCGGCAAGCGCGATCACGAACGGAAAGAAACCGACATAGACGAACCACGACCACGCGATGAACGGAATCCGCGCATCGATCGACGTGGCAAACACATAGCGCGGCGTGACACTGCGCTCCAGCAGAAAGAAGATCGCGAGACCGGCTGCCATGCCGAACGTCGCGGCCAGCATCTGCCGGATATCGGGCCGGCGATCGTCACGAAACGACAGCGAATTCATCGTGGCGCCGGCGCCTCGCATTGCGGATCCGTATTGGCCGCCTGCGCACGCGGACGCAGCGCGAGAAGGCGCGACGTCCATGCGTCGACGCGCGCACGCGCCTGCTCGCGGCCGGCGATCGTTCCTGCCTGCGTACCAGGATGGCGCATCAGTTCGGCTGCAGCCTGCCCGACTTCCCGTCGGAACGCGGCCGCGTCGCCGCGCCACGTGACGACGCGATGCACGAGTTGCAGCCGCGCGGCGCGCTCGGCGTTGCTCGCCTGCTCGGGCTGATCGGACTGCACGAGCAGGATCGGGCGTCGATATACGCGAGCGATCGACAGCGCAGCCATACCGGGTGCCGACACGATCAGCGGTGCATGGGCGGCGCGCGTCACCCAGTCGGCGTCGACACCGGCCCAGCCATCGTGCCCGGCATAGCCCTCCCCCACACGGTGTGTGGCGAGCCCTGCGTCGCGCATGCCGGCCGACAACGCATCGGCGAGCGCGATATCACGGAAGTGCGGGTTCAGATAGACGGCTGCTGAAGCCGGTTCCGAAGCCGGCCGCTCGGCGACGATCGGCACCGGTGTCGGCAGCCGGTAATGCGTGCACGATCGCCGGACTTCATCGGCGGCATCGTACGCAAAATCGTGCTCGATGCAGCATCGCGCCGAATCGATCTGCCAGTCGACGATCCGCGCAAAAGCGCGCGCCAGTGCGCGCGGCAGCCGCGCATCGAAATTCGCGGTCAACGCGCGGCGCAGGCTTCCGCCATATACATGAACGACGCGGCGCCGCCAGCCCGGCATCGCACCCATGAACAGCAGCGCTGGATGAAACGAGTCGTTGATCACGAGATCGGCATCGCGGACGATCGCACGCAGTCGCACGATGTCGCGCAGCATGCGCGTCGGCCTGAACACGTAGTGCGCGACATTCCGATCGGTCGCGTCGCGCAGCATGTTCTGCCGTTCGTCGAACTGCACCGCGTAGTGACGGGACAGCACGGCCGCGTCGATGTCGAACGCAGCCAGGAACGCCTGCCCCGCATCGGACGTCGTCAGCACGTCGACCTGCGCGCCGGCCGCACGCAGCGCGTGCACGAGCAGTTGCGCGCGCATCAGGTGCCCGCGTGCGTCGGCCGTCGCGAGATAGACGATACGCGGCATCATGCGCGCGGACGAAGCGACTGGAACCAGCCCGCCGCAACCATCGCCAGCGCGCCCGTCACGCCAAACCCGGCTTCGATCGCGCGGATCTCGGCGAGCAACGCAGCGAGAGGCACGGCCTCGGACGGCGCAACGAGACGACGCAGTGTGTCCGAGCAGAGCCTCACATGCCGCGTCTCGTCGGCAAGCACGCGCGCGAGCAGCGGGTACAACGGATGTGCATCGCCGATCGTTTCGCAGTGACGTGCAAGCACGCGCATCGCCATCTGCTCCGCGCACAGACCCGTCGCATAGGCCGGCACGAGCATGCCTTGCGCGAACTGCGGCGCATGGCGCCGCGCGAGCCGGCGCCAGCGCATGATCTTGCGCCGGCTCAGCCAGTCGGGCTCATGCGGCACAGTCGACGGCGCGACGCCGCGTTCGCGCAGCGCATCGGTAAACGCGGCCGCATGGCGACGTTCGTCCGCGAGATGCTGCTCGATCCGCGGCGCAAGCCAGTCCGGCGGCTGCCCGGTCCAGTCCTCGTGCAACGCGCACTCGGTCGCTTCCTCGCCGATCAGGTACATGCGCAGCACCCAGCGCTCGCCATGTGTGCTGCGATGAAGCTGCCGGATCGCCGCCCGCTTGATGCGATCGACGAGGTACGCGCGCACCCGCGCCGCCCCGCGCGGCACGGGCGCATCGAGACAGTCGAAGCGCGCATCGTGCGCCGCATGCGGCGACGCCGGCAGGTCGCCAGCCGCGGTCATGCCAGCACACCCCGGACGGACGCGGATTTCGTCGCGGACGCCGCAGCGGCGGCGGCCGGATCGCGACGCCATCCGAGGATCAGGCCGATGAAGCTTTCCTGCATGAACGCATGCGCGGATGCGGTCGCACCCGCAAATGCTTCCTCGCGGCCGTTCACGCGCAGATAGCCGTTGCCGTCACGTGCGCCGAACTCGATCCGGTCGTTCTTCCTGAAGCCGCGCGCACGCATGTCCTTCACGAGCGCGCTGCCGTCGAGGCCGAACAGGAACAACTCGCGCTGGGCGACCCACACCGGAATGTGATTGCTCAGTGCATCGAAACGAATCGTCCACGTGCCGGATGCGAGTGTGCGATCGACGTCGGCATCGTGCGGCGCGTTCGACGTAAAGCTCGCACGCGCGACCGACTTCGTCAGGCCGCCGACGCCGAGCGCGATCGTGATGTCGTCCGCGGACGGCTGCTTCGGATCGGTCGCACTCACTTTCACGAGATGCCGCGCGAGCCGCGATGCAAGCGACGGATGCGCGAACAGCGCCAGCGTTTCGTCCGGCGTGAGCAGGTCGCGCTCGCCCTCCCCCTCCTTCACGCGCACGCGATACGGATCGATCCGGACCTCGGTGAACGTGCCGTGCACGGGCGCATGGACGTACACGTCGCGGTCCCATTTCGCGCCGTCGCGACGCAGCAGCACGTGCACGCTCAGCGGCACGCGCCGGCCGTCGCCGTCGACGCCCGTGCCTTGCAGGAGCACGTCGCCGAGCACGTCCTTCGTGCCGCGCGCCGCATCGCTCGAGAAGACGATCGCGTGCGCATCGGTATCGATGCTCGCGTGAACGTCCGGCGCATCGAGCGCGACGCGATTGCAATCCGCGGAGGCCGCGTTTGCGAACGGGCAACCGCTTTGCGATGCGAAGTGATAGATTCCGCGCCCCGCATGATCGACCGGCGCGGCATGGGCACCGGCGCTGGCGGCAAACAGGGCGAGGCAGGCAACACGGGTGGCGAGAGAGGACATGGTCGTTGTCGGGATGGATGCAGGGTGTCGGCGTGTCATGGCCGCGCACGACGCGCGGCGCCGGTTCAATGACGGTGATAGGACAGCGCTTCGAGATCGCGCCGGGCCGATGCACGCCCGGCGAGACCGAAACCACGCGCGAGTGCGCCGAGCGTATCGACGGCGGACGCCGCGATCGTGACGCCGATGGCCGCGAGATAGCGGACGGCGCCAAGCGGCGGCAACTGCTGGCGATTCAGCGCGCGCAGGCTGTAGCCGAGCCGCATCGCCATCACGCAGAACGGGCCGAGCGGGCCGCTGCGGCCGAGCCACTGCCAGCCGCGCGGCAGGTACGCGTTCACGAGATACGGTGTCAGGCCGACGCTATCCTCGCCGCGCATCCAGCGCAGCTTCAGCGATTCGCGTTGCGTATCCGGCAGCCGATGTTCGGTATGCGCGGCCGGTGCGAACTCGACAGCCACGCCGGCTGCTTGCATCCGCAGCCCCATCACCTGGCAATGCGCGCGATAGACGCCGTCGAGCGGCTCATAGCGAAATTGCGCGAACACCTCGCGCCGGAACGCGACGTTGTTCGCGTAGAAGTTGCGCGTCGCGCCGTCGCGCAGCGGGCTCGGAAAATACATGAAATCGATCGACGTCAGCGCGATGCCGAGTACGTTCGGCGCATAGCTGGTGCGCCCCGCCACCGCGACGGGCGCATCGCCGGCTTCGCGCGCGAACGGTGCGAGCAGGTGCTCGAGCCAGTCGTCGGCCGGCCGGCAATCGGCATCGCCGAACACGACGATGTCGCAGCGGGCCGCGTCGACGCGATCGAACCCGTCGTTCTTCGCATCGTAGTAGCCGGTGCTCGCACCGATCTCGACGAAGTCGATCGGGCGGCCGGCCAGCGCAGCGATCTCCGCGCACGCTTCGGCCGGCAGGCCGTCGTGCGTGATGATCCATTGTGCCAGTGCCGTGGGCGGCACGGTCTGCTTCGACAGCGCCGATACGAGGCGCTTCAGGCTGTCGACGGCCTGCGCGAGCCCCGCGCCGCCGCGCAGGTTGTTCGTCTCCAGCACGAGCGCGGCCTGCGCCGCCACGGCACGGGCAGCCGCGCGGGTGTGCCGCGTGGTTTCTGTGAAGTCTGGCATCCGGAATATCTCCATCGTCATGCACACCGGCATGGATGAAACGAATGGGCGGAGCGCCCGCGGCGCATCGGCGAATGCGGGTCGCCCGCGACCGTCGTCGCAAAACGGGCGGCCTGGAGGGCGCCCGCTTCGCGTGCCGTCACTCCTGGACGGACGGCGCCGATTCGGCGTCGGTATAGCGCGGCTTCGCGTTCTGCAGGTCGCGCGTGTTCTTCTGCACGGCGACCGAGCCGAACAGCGCGAGCACGAACGACATCGCGTAGAAGCCCTTCTCGCTCAGTTGCAGTGTTGCGTTGAAGAGGCCGACGACCAGCAGCGCGATCGACAGCAGCAGCGCGATCCAGCTGAGGCCGTAGTAGATGCCGGTGACGTAAATGCCTTCCGCGCGGTCGCGGACGCTTTTCTGCAGCGAGATTGCCGCATAGAGACCGAACACCAGCACGGTGAAGTAGTAGCCCTTCTCGTTGAGCTGCATGCCGGCGTTCCAGAGACCGATCAGGAATGCCGCGAAACCGGCGAGCAGCGCGGCCCACGACGCGGCCACGAACGCGAACGACGGCTGCTGGATGGTGGTCTGGTTCATTGCTTTGCCCTCTCTTTCTTCTTGTTCGAAATCGTTTTCGTTGAACTGCGTTTCGCGCATGGTAGCAGCTTTGGCGCGCGGCAAGACGCCGCGCTTGCAGTCTTACAATTCGCGCTGCGCCCGCCGCCAGCGCCCCGGCGTCGTGCCGAGCACCGCGCGAAACGCCTTGCCGAAGGCGGCCTCGGACTGGTAACCGACCGCCTGGCCGATCTCCGCCTGCCCGCGCTGCGTGTCCTGCAGCAGCGCGCACGCGTGCATCATCCGGATCTGCGCGACGAACGCGCCGACGCTCATCCCGGCCCGCTCGCGGAAATGCCGCGCGTACGTCGCGCGCGACATCGCGGAGGCGTCGCCGAGCGACTCGACCGTCCACGGCTTCTCCGGCGCCTGCAGCACGGCCTGGACCGACGGGCCGAGCCGCGTGTCGGCCGCCAGCGCCAGCCAGCCGGAGGGCACGCGCGCACCGCGACCAGGTCGGAAGAGCGTGGGGTTGGGGAAGAGTGTGAGAGACTGTGTAGATCTCGGGTGTCGCGCGACAATTAAAAACAAAAACATACATGAAAAACTAGCTCTACAATGTAACACTCACTGAAATACATCCACACTCACATGATACGCTGAGC
>NZ_JAAGPE010000243.1:0-14384 GCF_017104605.1 Burkholderia sp. Ac-20384
TGTCCCGCATCGGCCGGCGCGAACACGAACGTGCCGCGCCACCCCGGCAGGTGCCAGATCTCCTGCCCGTCCCACGCGAGCATCGTTTCCGGATGTGAGCTCCCGGTGCCGTCATCGGCCGGTTCGCTGCTGTCACCCGCTTCCCAGTAGACGACATCGCGATAAAGGCGCAGGCATTGCCCCGCGTGATCGACGCGCAGCGCATGCGCGACATTGGTGGCACGCAACTGCCGCATCATGTTGGCAAGCCGGGCGGCCGACGCCCCCGGCAAGCCGAGCCGGCGCATCCAGAAGCGCAGCAGGTTCGCGCCGCGCGTGTCGTCGAACGCGACCAGCGCGTCACGCGACAGCGCCTGCCCGTCATCGCGCGCGGCAACGGCGAAATCGAGTTCGGCCAGATCGTCGAGCAGTCGCTGTGCAGCAGCCGCATGCTGGGCCGCGCGGCCGAGCGCGTCGCGAAAGCCCGGGAAATGCACGGCCAGCGCCGGCAGCACGTCGATGCGCAACGCATTGCGCGCATAGCGTGTGTCATGGTTCGATTCGTCGTCGATCCACGCCAGGCCGTGCTGCGTCGCATAGCGCTCGAGTTGCGCACGCAACAGTCGCAGCAGCGGACGCACACGCTCGACGCTCACGCCGTCGGGTCGGTAACGCGGCGCCATTGCGGCAAGCCCCGCGATGCCCGCGCCGCGCAACAACTGCAGCAACACGGTCTCGGCCTGGTCGTCCGCATGCTGCGCGAGCCATAGCGTGGCCACGCCGTGGCGCTCACCCATCTCGTCGAGCGCCGCATAGCGCCGCTCGCGCGCCGTCGCCTCGACACCGAGGCCGCTGTCGCGCGGCACGTCGACGTGCATCGACTCGAATGCGACACCGAGCCGGGCCGCACTCGCCTCGGCATGCGCAACCCACGCGTCGGCATTCGCACTCAGCCCGTGATGCACGTGCAGCGCGACGCAGCGCGACGCGCCCGCGACGCGCACGGCCGCGTCGAGCAGCACCGTCGAGTCGAGGCCGCCGCTGTACGCGATCGCGATGCGTGCATCGGGCGCCATGCCGGAAAGCGCAACGCCGACCGCGTCGAGGACGACGCGGTCGGCGGAGAATTCGGTTGGCGGAATCACGAGAGGAACGCGCGCGCAGCGGCGCGCGAATGGAGGACGCAGCCGGTCATGCGCCCGGCGTGGTTTCCTTGAACTTGCCGTAGGCCATCAGGCGCTCGAAGCGGCGCTCGCGCAGCGCATCGATGCTCATGCCCTGGAACTGGCGCAGCGAATCGGCCAGCGCACGGCGCAGCAGCGCAGCCATGCCCTTCGGATCGCGATGCGCGCCGCCGAGCGGCTCGTTGATGATCTTGTCGATCAGGCCGAGCGCCTTCAGGCGGTGCGCGGTCAGGCCCAGCGCTTCCGCTGCTTCCGGCGCCTTCGCGGCGCTCTTCCACAGGATCGACGCGCAGCCTTCCGGCGAGATCACCGAGTAGGTCGAGAACTGCAGCATCATCACGGTATCGGCCACCGCGATCGCGAGCGCGCCGCCCGAACCGCCCTCGCCGATCACCGTCGTGATGATCGGCGTCTTCAGTTCGGCCATCACGTACAGGTTGCGGCCGATCGCCTCCGACTGGCCGCGCTCTTCCGCGCCGATGCCCGGGTACGCACCCGGCGTGTCGACGAACGTGAAGATCGGCAGACCGAACTTCTCGGCGAGACGCATCAGGCGTTCGGCCTTGCGATAGCCTTCCGGACGCGGCATCCCGAAGTTGCGCGCGGCGCGCTCCTTCGTGTCACGGCCCTTCTGATGACCGATCACCATGCACGGATGGCCGCCGAAGCGCGCGAGGCCGCCGACGATCGACACATCGTCCGCGAATGCGCGGTCGCCGTGCAGCTCGTGAAAGTCGGTAAACAGTTCCGCTACGTAGTCGAGCGTGTACGGACGCTGCGGATGCCGCGCGATCTGCGAAACCTGCCACGGCGACAGGTTCGCGTAGAGGTCTTTCGTCAGTTGCTGGCTTTTCTTCGACAGCCGCTCGATTTCTTCCGAAATGTCGACAGCCGAGTCGTCCTGCACGAATCGCAGCTCTTCGATCTTGCCCTCGAGTTCGGCGATCGGCTGTTCGAAATCCAGAAACGTGGTCTTCATGTGTTCGAATCCTTGGGTCTTGCGGCAGCGCGTATTCTACCCGCGCGGGCGACGCTCAAAACCGGCTCTCAACTATTGATGTTTAAAACCCGATAGCCGCCGCTCAGGCGTCGGCGTCGGGCGCATCGAGGCTGCGCCACATATACCAGGTCGCGACGGTGCGCCACGGTTCCCAGTTGGCCGCAACCTCGCGCGCCTCACTGCGCGTGACGGGTTCCCCGCTGAAGTAATTGACGCTGATCGCGCGGATCAGGCCCGGGTCGTCGAGCGGCAGGACGTCCGGCCGCGACAGGTTGAAGATCAGGAACATCTCGGCCGTCCAGCGGCTGATGCCGCGGATCTGCGTGAGTTCCGCGATCACGTCCTCGTCGTCCATCGACGTCCATTTGTCGACGTGCAACGCGCCCGACACGAAATGTTGCGCGAGATCGAGGATGTATTCCGTCTTGCGCTTCGACAGCCCGCACGCGATCAGCTTGTCCGCACCGAGCCGGATCACCGGCTGCGGCGCGAGTTTCGGACAGGCATCCCCGATGCGCGCCCACAGCGACTGCGCCGACGGAACCGAAATCTGCTGGCCGACGACCGAGCGCGCGAGCGTGACGAACGGGTCACCGCGCTTCACGAGATGCGCGGGACCGAACTTCGGAATCAGTTTCTTCAGGATCCGGTCGCGCTTGACGAGGTCCGCACATGCCTTGTCCCAGTAAGCAGGACGCACGACGACCTCCTCGCCGTCCGCTTCGGACGCACGGGCCTTGCGGGCCGCGTCGGCGGCCGGCAGCGCAGCCGCCGGCTGCGCATGACCGTTGAGCGCGCCGTTCGGCACGGCGCGCGTCGCGTCCGTCTTCGCCGGCGGCACGCGCTTGGCTGCCGGACGCGCGGCGACCGGGGTCGCGCGCCTGACCGGCGCTTTTCTGGCCGTTGCCATCTTGCCTCCTACCTGACGGATCGGTCAGTGGAACGCACCGCGCTCATACGCGACGCCATTCGGTCGATCCGCCCGGTTTGTCTTCAAGTGCGATACCAGTCTCGAGCAGTTCCGCCCGGATCCGGTCCGCTTCGGCATAGTCCTTCGCTTGCTTCGCCGCGACGCGCGCGGCGATTTTCGCTTCGATCTGGTCGGCGGCGAGCCCGCCCGCCTGCGCGGCGCCGGACGCCTGCTGCAGGAACGCGCGCGGTTCGCGGCCCAGCAGGCCGAGCAGGCCCGCCAGTTGTTTCAGTTGCCGCGCGAGCGATGCGTCGCGCGTGCGATTCACCTCGCCCGCCAGCTCGAACAGTGTCGCCACCGCAACCGGCGTGTTGAAGTCGTCGTTCATCGCGGCCGCGAAACGCTGCGCGTGCGGCTCGTTCCAGTCGAGCGCGAGCGTGTCGGCTTCAACATCTTTCAGTGCGGTGTAGAGACGCGTGAGCGACGCACGCGCATCGTCGAGATGCACGTCGCTGTAATTGAGCGGCGAACGGTAGTGCGTGCGCACGATGAAGAAGCGCATGACTTCGGCATCGTAGCGCTCGAGCACTTCGCGGATCGTGAAGAAGTTGCCGAGCGATTTCGACATCTTCTCGTTGTCGACCTGCACGAAGCCGTTGTGCATCCAGTAATTGACGAACGTCTGGCCGGTCGCGCCTTCGCTCTGCGCGATCTCGTTCTCGTGGTGCGGGAATTGCAGATCCTGCCCGCCACCGTGGATGTCGAAATGCTCGCCGAGCAGCGTGCAGCCCATCGCCGAGCACTCGATGTGCCAGCCCGGGCGACCCATCCCGTACTTCGACGCCCACGACGTGCCTTCCGGATCTTCCGGCTTCGCGCGTTTCCACAGCACGAAATCGAGCGGATCTTCCTTCGCGTCGTTCGCGGCGACGCGCTCGCCGGCGCGCAGGTCGTCCAGCGACTTGCCCGACAGCTTTCCGTAGTTCGCGAACTTGCGCACCGAGTAATTGACGTCGCCGTCGGTCGCCTGGTACGCGTAACCGTTCGTCTCGAGCGTCTCGATCATGCCGAGCATCTGCGGAATGAACTCGGTCGCGCGCGGCTCGATGTCGGGCCGCTGGATGCCGAGCGCACTTTCGTCGTCGTGCATCGCGCCGATGAACCGGTCGGTCAGCGACTTGATCGTCTCGCCGTTCTCGACCGCACGGCGGATGATCTTGTCGTCGATGTCGGTAATGTTGCGCACATACGTGACCCGGTAACCGATCGCACGCAACCAGCGCTGGACGAGGTCGAACACGACCAGCATGCGCGCGTGGCCCACGTGACAATAGTCGTATACGGTGATTCCGCATACGTACATCCGCACTTCGCCGGACTGGCGCGGCACGAAAACTTGCTTGTCACGCGCGAGCGTGTTGTAGATGCGCAGTGATTCCATAGAGATGAACCGTGAGCCGAAGGAAACCGCCCTGGCGAAGCTCGCCCAGCATGCGAAACGGACGGACCATCTGCTGCGGCACCAGGCCGAGCGTCCTCGATATCACATGGGGCGGTCAGGCTGCAAGCACAGCGGTGACGGCCACGAGAGGCAAAGAAAGACTGTCTGCCGCTCGCCGGAACGCGCAGACGTTTTGTTAGAATGGCTCGGAGTATAACATTCCGATTTACGCCTATGAAACCTCATCGCGGCCGCGCGCAGAGCGCTGCGACCCTCGTTGCGACCACCGTCATGGGCGTCGCGCTGACGCTTTTCGCGGTCCCCGCGGCGCATGCGCAGAAGGCCCCGGCCACCGCCGACGGCACCCCCGAAATCGACGCATCGATCGCCGGCAAGCAGTGGAAGCAGGCGCTCGCGCAGCTCGACGCGCGCATCGCATCGAACCCGCACGACGTGCAGGCACAGTTCAAGCGCGGCACCGTGCTGGCCCGCCTGAACCGCGATGACGACGCGATCCAGCAGTTCGTCGCGATCACGCAGGCGTACCCCGAACTGCCCGAGCCGTACAACAACCTTGCGGCGCTTTACGCGAAGCATGGCCGTTACGACGAAGCGCGCACCGCGCTCGTCACGGCGACGCAATCGAACCCGAGCTACTCGCTCGCGTACGAGAACCTCGGCGATCTTTACCTGCGCCTCGCGGCCGAGTCGTACAAGCGTGCGCAATCGCTCGGCCGCACGAGCGGCGCGACCGCGCAGCGCCTCGCCGATCTCCAGAAGATCGTGTCGCCGCCGAAGGCCGCGCCGAACGCCCGCGCAGCCGCACCGACCACGCGCGACTACAGCGATCGCGCAGCCGCGAACGTGGGCACCACCACGCTGCCGATGTCGCCGACGTTCCAGTTCAGCGGTCCGTCGGGCGCACTGGCGGCGCCGTACGTCGCGCCGTCGCAATAAGCGGCGCGGCCTTCTTTCCCTCCCAACCTGAGGATCGCAATGAAACGTCTGTTGCTGGCGCTTGGCGGCGCCGCCCTTCTCGCGACCGCGACCGCACCTGCGTTCGCGCAATCGGCTACCGCGCACCCCGTCGTGCAGCTGAAGACCTCGCAGGGCGACATCCGCGTCGAGCTCTACCCGGAGAAGGCGCCGAAGTCCGTCGCCAACTTCCTCGATTACGTGAAGGCCGGCCAGTACAACGGCACGATCTTCCATCGCGTGATCAAGGGCTTCATGATCCAGGGCGGCGGCTACAAGACCAACTTCGAGGAGAAGCCGACCCGCGCGCCGATCCCGCTGGAGAGCCGCAATGGTCTGAAGAACCTGACGGGCACGATCGCGATGGCACGCACGAGCGATCCGAACTCGGCCACCGCGCAGTTCTTCATCAATACGGTCGACAACAGCGGCCTCGACTACCCGAACCCGGACGGCAACGGCTATGCGGTGTTCGGCAAGGTCGTGTCGGGTCTCGACGTCGTGAAGAAGATCGAAGGCGTCGCGACGACCTCGCGCGGCCCGATGCAGGACGTGCCCGCGCAACCGATCGTGATCGAATCGGCCAGCATCGTCTCGAAGTAAGAACCTGCCGGCACGTCCGGCGCCACACGCGGCCGCGTCGCACGACCGGCCGCGTGCCATTTAAACCGCCTCACCGAAGGAATTCATCATGGTTGAACTGCATACGAACCACGGCGTGATCAAGCTCGAGCTCGACGCCGCGAAGGCACCGAAGACGGTCGAGAACTTCCTGAACTACGTGAAGAAGGGCCACTACGACGGCACCGTGTTCCATCGCGTGATCAACGGCTTCATGATCCAGGGCGGCGGCTTCGAGCCGGGCCTGAAGCAGAAGCCGACCGATGCGCCGATCGACAACGAGGCGAACAACGGCCTGAAGAACGACAACTACACGGTCGCGATGGCGCGCACGAACGATCCGCACTCGGCGACCGCCCAGTTCTTCATCAACGTGAACGACAACGACTTCCTGAACCACTCGTCGCCGACGCCGCAAGGCTGGGGCTACGCGGTGTTCGGCAAGGTCGTCGAAGGCCAGGACGTGGTCGACAAGATCAAGGGCGTCAAGACGGGCAACGCTGGTTTCCACCAGGACGTGCCGGCTGACGACGTCGTGATCGAGAAGGCCGTCGTGGTCTGACGCGCAGTATACGGAGGCACTTCGATGTTGCAGGAGAGTCCGCCGCGAAGCGTCTCCGCGGGCGTGCCGGGCGAGCGCGAATACGCGCAAGCCGCACGCCCGTTCCTGTTTCTCTCCGATCTGCACCTGAGCGAAGCGATTCCGAAGACGGTCGCCGCGTTCGAGCATTTCGTGAAATACACCGCCGACAGCGCCGACTCGGTGTTCATCCTCGGCGACCTGTTCGAATACTGGATCGGCGACGATATCCTCGACGACGATCCGTTCGCCGCACGCATGGCCGCGCTGATGCACACGTTCTCGGAGCGCGGCATTGCGCTCTACGTGATGCACGGCAACCGCGATTTCCTGCTCGGCCGGCGCTTCATGAAGGCAGCCGGCGCGATGCTGCTACCCGACCCTTCGCTGATCATGGCGTTCGGCCAGCGCATCGTACTCGCGCACGGCGACGCGCAATGCACGGCCGACCGCGGCTACCAGTTGTTCCGCCGCTTCGCACGCAACCGCGTCGCGCAATGGCTGTTTCTCGCGTGGCCGTTCCGCTGGCGCCGCGCACTCGCGCAACGCATGCGCTCGAACAGCGAAGCAGGCCGGATGCGCCCTGCTTCGGCGATTTACGATGTCACGCGTGAAGGCGTGGCCGCGCTGTTCCGGAAAAGCCGTGCGAGCGTGATCATTCACGGCCATACGCACCGCCCCGCGCGGCACATGGAACCGGGCGGCATCCGCTGGGTGTTGCCCGACTGGGATCTCGACCACGGCGAGCCGCGCGGCGGCTACCTGCGCGTCGATGCGGAAGGCATCCACGCGATGCCGCTGGACTGACACCGCCGCTGCCTGCGCACCCGCAGGCAGCCGCCGGCCTCCATCGCATTACGCCTGGCGTTCGACCGACTTGCCTTCCAGCACGGCCGACAGCCGGCGCAGGTCGAGACGCGCCGCATCGGCGCCCTGCAGCGTTTCCAGGTGCGTGCCGAGCCGCTCGAGCGCGGCGACGATCTCGTCGACGCGGCGGCTTTCCTTCGCCGCATGATCGATCAGCCCGTGAATCGCAAGCGACATCGGATCATCGGCATTCGGCGTGATCCCGTATGCGCAGAACGCCGCACGTTCGGGCTGCGGCTTCGGCTGCGCCGGCATCACGACGCGCGCCGGATTGCCCACCGCCGTGCCGCCTGCCGGCACCGGCTTCACGACGACCGCGTTCGAACCGATCTTCGCACCCGCACCGACCGTGAAGCCGCCGAGCACTTTCGCGCCCGCACCGACGATCACGCCGGCCTCGAGCGTCGGGTGGCGCTTGGCACCGCGCGTGAGCGACGTGCCGCCCAGCGTCACGCCCTGATAGATCGTGCAATCGTCGCCGACGATTGCCGTCTCGCCGATCACGACACCCATCCCGTGATCGATGAACACACGCCGGCCGATCGTCGCGCCGGGGTGGATCTCGATCCCCGTCATGAACCGGCCGGCCTGCGACGCGAAACGCGCGAGCCAGTAACGCTTCGCGCGCCAGCATGCGTGCGCGAAACGATGCAGCAAGAGCGCATGCAACCCCGGATAACAGGTCAGCACTTCCCATGCACTGCGAGCGGCGGGATCCCGCTCGCGAATCGTTGCAACGTCTTCGCGCAGTCTCGTGAACATGATGTGGTCTGGGAAAAGGCCGGCGCGCATCGCCGGCAATGACCGGCCGTTATCGCGCCGGGTAATTTACTTATGACGTTTGGCGATTGTAGGGCGAGTCGCGCAGAGCCGCACGAGCCCGCGCGTTCACCCCGCCGCTGGCGCGGGTATTCGGGCGGAACGCTCGCTGTTGCCGGGTTTGCGGGGTGGTCGACCGGGTGGCGCGATCGGCCCCGGTGCTTCAGGCGGCCGACCCGGCACCTGCCGACGGGGCGATTGCCCCGCGTGCAGGGACATTCGGCACCCCGTGCGCCGACCGCTTACGCGTCGCCGTCCGGCTTGCCCGATTTCAGCAGGATGTGCTTCGCGACGCCGCGCAGGATGTTGACCTCCTCGCGCTCGAGACCCGTGCGCGCGAACAGGCGCCGCAGCCGCGGCATCAGCTTCTTCGGGTTGCGCGGATCGAGGAAATCGAGCGCGATCAGCGCGTTCTCGAGATGCACGTACATCCGCTCGATCTCGTCGCTCTGCGCAAGCGTGCCGGCTTCGCCCGACGGTTGCGCCGACGGCTCGCTCGCGTGCTCGAGAAATGCGACACGCAGCTCGTACGCGAGCACCTGCACGGCCTGCGCGAGATTCAGCGAACTGTAGGCCGGGTTCGCGGGGATATGCGCCAGCGCGCTGCACTGCTCGACATGCTCGTTCGCGAGGCCTGTGCGCTCGTTGCCGAACACGAGCGCGATATCGCCCGTGCCGACCTGTGCGCATGCCTGCGTGGCAGCGGCACGCGGCGCCAGGCGCGGCGGCCCGTATTCGCGCGTGCGTGCGGTCAGCGCGATCGACCAGTGAACACCGGACAGCGCGTCGCCGAGCGTCGGCACGACATGCGCGGACGCGAGGACATCGTCCGCGCCGCTGGCCATTGCGATCGCCTCAGGATCGCTCTGCACGTGCGGCACGCGCGGCGCGACCAGCACGAGACGCGAGAAGCCCATCGTCTTCAGTGCGCGGGCGGCCGCCCCGACATTGCCGGGATGGCTCGGCTCGACGAGCACGAAACGGGTGGACGTGAAGCCGCCGGACGGCGGCTGGGACGAGGCCGCGCCCGGCTCGGACGGCGCGGCGGTGATCTGCGGGGTTTCCACTACGATACGACTCGGTTCATCAGAATGGCAGTATGGTATCGCCATCGCCGCGGCAAACCCACTCGTCCGGACGGATAGTGGGGGTTTCCCCGTACTCCGGTCGCCTGAAACCGCCAGAAATCGGGTAAAATCATGCCTTTACGCGCCGCACATCGTGCGACGCGGGTCGTACCCCGTTCTTTGTCAATTCGCGTCTCATCTCGCCTGCCACGCTTGCGCCGTGCCGGGCGGTTGTTCCACTTCGTGGCGGCCCATGCCGTCAGCTACAGGATCCAGGCTCATGCATCCCATGCTCAACATTGCTGTCAAGGCTGCGCGCCGCGCCGGGCAGATCATCAATCGCGCGTCCCTCGATCTCGACCTGATCGAGATCCGCAAGAAGCAGCAGAACGACTTCGTCACCGAAGTGGACAAGGCCGCCGAAGACGCGATCATCGAGACGCTGAAGACCGCCTACCCCGACCACGCGATCCTCGCGGAAGAATCGGGCGAATCCGAGAACGAATCCGAATTCAAGTGGATCATCGATCCGCTCGACGGCACAACCAACTTCATCCACGGCTTCCCGTACTACTGCGTATCGATCGCGCTCGAGCACAAGGGCGTCGTCACGCAGGCTGTCGTCTACGACCCGAACAAGAACGACCTGTTCACGGCCACCCGCGGCCGCGGCGCGTACCTGAACGACCGCCGCATCCGCGTCGGCCGCCGCGACCGCCTGTCGGACGCACTGGTCGGCACGGGCTTCCCGTTCCGCGAAAAGGACGGCCTCGACGCCTACGCGCGCCTCTTCACCGAAATGACGCAGGCCTGCACGGGCCTGCGCCGCCCGGGCGCAGCCGCACTCGATCTCGCGAACGTCGCGGCCGGCCGCCTCGACGCGTTCTTCGAGCAGGGCATCAACGTGTGGGACATGGCAGCGGGCAGCCTGCTGATCACCGAGGCCGGCGGCCTCGTCGGCAACTACTCGGGTGACGCCGATTTCCTGCATCGCCATGAAATCGTCGCCGCGAACCCGAAGATCTACGCGCAGATGATCCCGATCCTGAAGGGTTACACCCGCGTGCATCCGGCGGCGGAGTAAGCCCCGGCCGCGCCCGCGTGGCGCGGCTTTCGCGCATACCGCACGCAGGCATCGTCATGACGGCGCGCCGTTCGCCTCCCGGTTGTCGGGAGGCGGGACAATCTTCCCGCACAAGGGTCGCTTCGTGCGCCTATCCTGAAGTTGCTTGAGTTGTTCGGGCCGGCCAGCGTACTGCCGCTCGCACCGCCTTCCCCGCAATGACAATGAATGGTTTGCGTCCGGCATCCCCACACGGCGGACAACACCGCCGGCCTGCCGGCCCCCGCCCGTATCAACACCGCCACGACGCCGTGGCAATCGCATCCGAGTCCCCATGTTACGGCTAAGCGAAATTAAACTCCCCCTCGACCACCCCGAGAGCGCGCTCGAGGCCGCGATTCGCGAGCGCCTCGCGGAGCTTGGCGTGGCCGCGGACGGCCTCCTCCGCTACACCGTGTTCCGCCGTGCGCACGATGCGCGCAAGCGCGCCGACATCAAGCTCACGTATATCGTCGATGTCGAAGTCACGGACGAAGCGGCCGCGATCAAGCGCCTCGCCGGCAAGCCGCATTGCGGCGTGACGCCCGACATGGCGTACCACTTCGTAACGAAGGCGCCCGAGCACGGCAATTTCCTGCGCCCGGTCGTGATCGGCATGGGGCCGTGCGGCCTGTTCGCAGGGCTGATCCTCGCGCAGATGGGCTTCCGCCCCATCATCCTCGAACGCGGCAAGGCCGTGCGCGAGCGCACCAAGGACACCTTCGGCCTGTGGCGCAAGAGCGTGCTCAACCCCGAATCCAACGTGCAGTTCGGCGAAGGCGGCGCCGGAACGTTTTCCGACGGCAAGCTGTACAGCCAGATCAAGGATCCGAACCACTATGGCCGCAAGGTGCTGGACGAATTCGTCAAGGCCGGTGCGCCGGACGACATCCTGTACCTGAGCCGGCCGCACATCGGCACGTTCCGCCTCGTCAGCATGGTGGAAAAGATGCGCGCGTCCATCCACGAACTGGGTGGTGAAGTGCGTTTCGAAACGCGGGTCGACGACATCGAGATCGATCAGGGCAAGGTACGCTCGCTGAAGCTCTCGAACGGCGAAACGCTGCAATGCGACCACGTGGTGCTGGCCGTGGGCCACAGCGCGCGCGATACCTTCCAGATGCTGCACGATCGCGGTGTCTATATCGAAGCCAAGCCGTTCTCGCTGGGTTTCCGCATCGAGCATCCGCAGGGGCTGATCGATCGCAGCCGCTTCGGCAAGTTCGCGGGCCACAAGCAGCTCGGTGCGGCCGACTACAAGGTGGTGCACCACAGCAGCAATGGCCGCGCCGTCTACAGCTTCTGCATGTGCCCGGGCGGCACGGTGGTCGCGGCAACCTCCGAGCCGGGCCGCGTAGTCACCAACGGCATGAGCCAGTATTCGCGGGCCGAGCGCAACGCGAATGCGGGCATCGTCGTCGGCATCACGCCGGACGACTATCCCGGCGGCCCGCTGGCGGGCATCGCGTTCCAGCGCAAATGGGAAGAGCGCGCGTTCGAACTCGGCGGCGGCGATTACCGCGCGCCGGGCCAGCTGGTCGGCGATTTCATCGCCGGCCGGCCGTCGACGTCGCTCGGCTCCGTGGAGCCGTCGTACAAGCCGGGCGTGAACCCGACCGATCTCAGCACCGCGCTGCCGGATTACGTGATCGAAGCGATTCGCGAAGCCCTTCCCGAGATCGACAAGAAGATCGCCGGCTTCGCGATGCATGACGCGGTGCTCACCGGTGTCGAGACGCGCACGTCGTCGCCGATCCGGATTCGACGCAAGGACGATTACCAGAGCATGAACGTCGAAGGCCTGTATCCGGCCGGTGAAGGTGCGGGGTATGCCGGCGGTATTTATTCGGCGGCGATCGACGGGATCGAAGTCGCGCAGGCGGTGGCGCTCAGCATGGCGTCGGTGCAAACGGCCTAAGGCGCTGGACAGCGTCGGCGCGCGGAGATCGCGCATCGCGTGTGGCCTGCCCTGGCGGGCCGCACGCGGATGATGCAGCAGTACTTATTGCCATATCTGATACGGCTCCGCCTACAAAGCCACGCCAAAACCCGTACCGGACCTGTTCAGGATCGGCAGTGCTCGTACTCGGTAGCGCGGCTGGGAGACCTACGCTCCCGGCATGCAGCCATCTTGTGATTGAACGTGCGCAGACCGCCGCACTTTGCCGCTGACGAAAGCGGCATCACTGGCTGCCGCTGACTTCCCGCTCGGGAAGCCAGTGCAATCGCGAATGCCAATATCAGTCCGTCGGTAGCATCAGTGGATTCCAGACTATCTCCCACAGATGGCCGTTGATGTCACGAAAATATCCAGCGTAACCGCCGTAGAACGTGTCGTGCGGAGCCTTGATGATCTCTGCGCCCGCACGCTCTGCCGCATCCATCGTCTCGTCGACTTCCTTCCGGCTCAAGACATTGTGTCCTATCGTGAAGGCCGTAGGCGAGACGGGCTGCTTCGGCAGGCCCGTATCATGAGAAATATCGTCCTGCGCCCAGAGCGCGAGCTTCAGGCCGCCCGAGAGATCAAAAAAGGCAACTGCGCCATGCTCGAACTCGCGACCGATGATGCCTTCAGTCGGAAGACCGAGACCGTCACGATAGAAGGCGAGGGATTGTTCGAGATCGGCAACGCCGAGGGTGATAACTGAGATTCGAGGTTTCATGTCCATACCCATGCTATTGGCGCCTGCACAATACAGGCATCCTGATAGTCTTGGGCCGTTACGGAGCGCAACGGAAGGACCCGCTGAGCGGGGGCCGGGCCAACCTTCCCGAGCCTAACCTGTTTTAGACGAAACTTAACTATATTCGCGCGAATATGCCGGGTCAATGCGGCGTTCTCAAGGCAGCCGACGTTGCGAGAACACGGGTACGCCCGGGCACGATGTTCTGGATTGTGTCCGCATCGCGATACGACGGCCAGCGCCGTCAAGCCTGGGCATGAACGCGGATAACGCCCCCTCTTCAACACCGGCGACTGGCCAAACGGCCAACTTCGCGCCTTCACCTGAAGCCACTGGTAAACTCGGGCAACCAAAGCAACAACCTGATGCCTGACTTATGACCACGCTGTCGCCCGACGCCTTCGCCGGCCACACCCCGATGATGCAGCAGTACCTGCGCCTTTCCTGACAACGCTTCGATACAAAACCTACGCCTCGACCTACGCTACAGTACGCCGACCCGGTGCAGGCGCCGTAGAATCAAGGAATCCAATATTGCAGCTTCGAAACTTCGTCAAGTAATTCATCCGCACGATCTCTGAGTTTCTCGAGGTTGTAGCGTTCTGCCTTACTGCGAATCGCCTGAAGTCTTGTGCGCCAATATGCGGGATCGCTGATGGCCGTACCGAGTGGAAACTCCCCCCGATTCTCACAAAGTGTGTCAATGGCGTTTTTTACATGCGCCAGTTCTTGTGCAATCACCACATAGCGATCATCCATGCTTACCCCTGTCAATTTCTTGGTGATGATGCAGGGACTCATGGCGACACTGTTGGCCTGGATGAACAGTCAGAATTTGGCGTCAGACAGTGTCACGTAGACTCTCTCGGAGATCAGATTACCGCCATCGGCCCATCAATCCATCTCCGCATCTCCCCCACTACGTTCACCCGGCGTCGCGACCCTAAAATACTAAAAATACTCGCGCATCAGGCTACATGAGCAACCAACAACCCAACCTCGCCCCGATCAGAGAACGTGCGACGATTGTGTGCATACGGGGTCAGCGTGTCTTGCTCGTCGCCCGCGCTGCGTCTCGTACGCGCTCCATGCGCCGACGCCCAGGAGACCGATCCATACCAGCGCAAGCGCGAGCCACAGCTTGCGGTTCAAACT
>NZ_JAAGPE010000244.1:0-14376 GCF_017104605.1 Burkholderia sp. Ac-20384
AGCCGCGCGGATCGCGGCATCGAGTTGCGCGGCCGTCACGCCTGCGCGGAAACCGACGCCGAGCGCGACGCGCATCATGCGCCGCTGCCGAGTGCGGCACGTACCGCGGGATCGTCGGCGAACGCCGCGACGCGGCCGATCACGACGATCGCCGGCGAACCGATGCCGGTCGTGCCGACGCGTTCGACGAGCGTGTCGAGCGTCGCGAGCACATGCCGCTGTTCGGGGCGCGTCGCGTTCTCGATCGCCGCGCACGGCGTATCGCCGGGCAGGCCACCTTCACGCAGCGCCGCAGCAATCGCGTCGAGCCTTCGGATGCCCATGTAGATGACGATCGTCATGCGCGTGGCCGCGAGCGCGCGCCAGTCGGGTTCGTCGGCGCCCGCGCCGTGACCGGTGACGAAGATCACGCCCTGCGCGTCGCCGCGCTGCGTGACCGGAATGCCGATCGCGGCCGGCGCGGCGATGCCCGCGGTGACGCCGTTCACGACCTCGACCGGGAATCCCGCCGCGCCGAGTGCGGCCAGTTCCTCGCCGCCGCGGCCGAACACGAACGGATCGCCGCCCTTGAGCCGCGCGACGCTGCGGCCCGCGCGCAGATGCACGAGCATCGCGGCGACGATCGCCTCCTGCGGTGTCGACGCATGTCCGCCGCGCTTGCCGACGTGCTCGATGTGCGCATCGGCGCGCGCATGGCGCAGCACGTCGGGGTTCACGAGATCGTCGACGAGCAGCACGTCCGCCGCGCCGATCGCGTGGACGGCCTTGAGCGTCAGCAGGTCGGCGTCGCCGGGGCCGGCGCCGATCAGCCACGCGCGGCTCATCGGGCGCGGCACGGCGCGCACCGTGTCGTAACAGTGGAACAGGGCAGGCGGGCGGCACGGCGGCGGCCAGCAGACAGGTCAAGCATGACGGATCGAGCGAAGCCCGCGCGGACGCGGGCGGAATGCGCACCCCATCCGTCCCCCGCGGATCGGGCGTTCGGCGAGCGTCGGGCTCGCCCCTTGCGTCGGCCGGTATCCGGGCTGGCCGCTTGCCAGGCCGCAGCCTTCCCGCCCGGCTGAAGGGCAGTGGCATCGTGGGCGGCATGGGCGCGTGCGCGGGGAAGCGCGTCGCGCGGGCGGCGTACCGTTGCGGGGACAGCACAGGCCGGGCGGTGGTCCGCCTCCTGTTTCCCGTTTAACTGCAGGCGCGGAATGCGCATGCGAGCACCGAACGCGGCGCATACGATAGCACAGGCGTTGCGGCGCACGGCTGCGCGTCCGGCGCTCTCCGCGATCGGATCAGCGTGATGGGAAACACCCGTGCCGCGCGCCTAGCGATACAGGATCTGCCGCTTCAGATCCTTCGAGATGCTGCGCGCGGCGTCTGCCCACGCGGCGAGCTTCGCGCCGCTGCACACGTTGCTGCCGAGGTTGCGATCGAGCACGCGCGTCACGTCGACGGTCCGGCCTTTACGGTGATAAGTGGACTGATAGGCGATTTCCCCGACTCGTACCGAGACGTCCGGCGGGATTGCGAGCAAGTGGGCGTCGGCCGGCAACGTGATCCGGTAGTGCTCCTCGAGCCGCGTTCCAGCACATACGCCTTCAAATACCTTGCTTTTCTCCTGGAGCACGAAATCGGCGAAGCTCCGGATCTGACCGAAGTTGGGCAGCGACGGGATCGCAAATGCCGCGGGGCCGGGCATCAGCGCCAACTGGTTCAGATCGCCGTGCAATGCGATCGAGAACGGCTGGTCGAGGTCGTCGAGATGACGCGGGCTCATCTGCAACTCGCCCGCGAGGCCGTAGCGGCGCAGCATCTCGTCGGCAAGCCGCTTCGGCTGGACGTGGATGAACATCTGGCGCGCCCGCTGGACCTCCTGGCCGTCGAGCGTGATGTCGCCCGTCATCGTCGCATTGCCGTCACGATCGAGTTCGACCGCATAGGCCAGCAATGAGCGGCTGTTGTGGCCGTTCTGCGGCGGCGTGACGATCAACTGGCCGGTCGAGGTGTCGAGCGCGGGCTTGCCGCTCGCCTCGAACTGCAGTGCGCCGAACGGCAGCACGCCGACCGTGGTGTCGGCAAACACGTCGAATTCCGGCAGCCATACGATCGCATGATTGAACGTCAGCACATCGGGTACGGCCGGCAACCGATAGCGGTTGCCGAGATTGACCAACACGGTATGGCTCTCGATGCCCTTTGCATCGAGCAGGGCGGACAGCAGCGTCGCCTGGTCCTTGCAGTCGCCGTAGCGGTTGGCGAGAACCGTGTCGGCGCGATGCGGAACGACCGGCCCGGCGCCAAAATACACGCCGACATAACGGATGTTGCGTGCGACCCACGCGTACAGCCGCATCGCCTGTTGGCGCCGATCCGCGATCCCGGTGGTCAACTGATTTGCGAGCTGGCGGATCGCGTCGTCCTGCTGCTGATCGAACGCACGGATATGGTAGGCGTGGGCGATTTCCGCGTAGCCGGAGAAGTTGCTCGCGATGAAGACGGGGCCGATATCCGTCCACGCCACCGTGTTCG
Source organism: Burkholderia sp. Ac-20384 (assembly GCF_017104605.1). Lineage (NCBI taxonomy): Bacteria > Pseudomonadati > Pseudomonadota > Betaproteobacteria > Burkholderiales > Burkholderiaceae > Burkholderia > Burkholderia sp. Ac-20384. Next base: position 2,521 of record NZ_JAAGPE010000244.1, read on the forward strand.
CTTGCTCGTCGAGCGGGCCGGACGGCGGCGTTTCGTAATGATAGGAACGGATCCGGCGTCCGTCGCGGGACGCGTCGGCCGATTGATGCATGCCACGCGCGTCGATCGCGACCGGCATGTCGTCCGGCGTGTCGAGCGTGACGTTCGCCGAGCGATAGTCCTCGATCGGCGGAAACGAGAGCTGCACGCTGAATTTGCCGGGAAACAGCGTGTCGGTGTCGGTCAACGTGTACGACAGCCGGATCGAATCGCCTTTTGCGAGCGCGGGAAACGTGACGATACGCAAATGCTCCGCGCTGAATTGCGGCGCGGCGATCGCGACGGGTGCCGGACGATCGAAGATGCCCTGTGCAGCATCGACCGAAACCGTCGAGCCGTCGGCATGCACCGTCTGCGCCGAATTGACGTCGACCTTCGAGAACTGTGCGTTGTACGACAGCACATACTGGCCGAAGCGGGCGATCGCCGCATCCGTCAACAACTTGATCGACAGATCGACCTTGATCACGCGCTTGCCGGATGGGTCGACCGTGATCAGGTTGTCGCATCGTTCGATCCGGTAGTCCGCCGCGAACGCAATCGAAAGCTGGAGCATCAGCAGAGCCGCAATTCCGTAGCGTGCGATGCGTGAGACATTCATGTCGAACCCCAATCGATGGAAGTCTGGCGATGCAGCCGGTTCAGTCAGGCGCTGCCTGAATTGGGCGACACGGCGTCATCCGGACAAGACGGTATACAAATCTCCGCGGCCACGTCAATCGTCTGCACATCCGTCCCTGGACGCTACCTCATCCGGCCCCGACGCTGCCTTGACGCTCTTGCCCGCGCCGCCTACACTCGCACGCGTTTTGGTGCTCGCGCGCGCCGCTCCGGTGCGCGCAGTTAAACGGGAAACAGGGAGCCTGCCTGCGCCGCAGTCGAGCCAACCTGTGCTGCCCCCGCAACGGTAAGCGAACGCGTCGCGCGAGAAGCGCCACGCAACGCCGCTTCGCCGCATGCCGCGTGCATGCGGACGACCGCCACTGGATGCCGCGCGCATCCGGGAAGGCGAAGCGGCGTGTTCGTCAGCCCGGATACCGGCCTAAACATTGGGGTTCAGCGCCGCGGGGAGGCGGCGCATCGTCCACGGCCGCAGCAGGCCCGACGCCCGCGTGTTGCCCGCTTCCTCCGCCGCTCTGCCTCCGCGCGAACCCGCGCCGGCCGGCCTAGCGAACGGCAGGCGGCGCGCGCCGGGCCGGCGGCAGCCGTGTTGGCATTCACGATGTCGACCGTTCGCAAGGAAGCACCATGTCCGCTTCGTCGTTCCACCTGTCCCGCGACTGTCCGTCCGGACCGCGCGGCGGCACGCCTGCGATCCGCCAGATGAACTGCCACGCCGCCCTCGACGCGACGATCCCGGCCTGATTCCATTTTCGACACAGGACCTACCATGACCCTTCGCAAGCTTCCCGTCACGATCGTCACGGGCTTTCTCGGCAGCGGCAAGACCACGCTGATGCGCCACATCCTGCAGCACGCCGAAGGCCGCCGCATCGCGGTGATCGTCAACGAATTCGGCGAGCTCGGCATCGACGGCGAAATCCTCAAGGGCTGCGGCATCGGCTGCGAGGATGCCGACGGCGCGCAGGGCGAAGCGTCGGGCCAGCTCTACGAGCTCGCGAACGGCTGCCTGTGCTGCACCGTGCAGGAAGAGTTCTATCCGGTGATGGAAGCGCTCGTCGAACGCCGCGCGGACATCGACCACGTGCTGATCGAGACGTCCGGCCTCGCGCTGCCGAAGCCGCTCGTGCAGGCGTTCAACTGGCCGACGATCCGTAACAGCTTCACGGTCGATGCAGTCGTGACCGTGGTCGACGGGCCGGCCGCCGCGAGCGGCCAGTTCGCGGAAAACCCGCAGGCCGTCGACGCGCAGCGCCGCGCCGATCCGAACCTCGACCACGAGTCGCCGCTGCACGAACTGTTCGCCGATCAACTGTCGTCCGCCGATCTCGTGATCGTGAACAAGGCCGATCTCGTCGGCGATGCGGAATTCGCGCAGATCGAAACGGCGATCCGCGACGAGATCCCGCCGCAGGTGAAGATCGTACGCGCGACGCGCGGCGAGCTCGACCTTGCGATGCTGCTCGGCCTCGAATCGGCATCGGAAGACACGATCCACCTGCGTCACGACCATCACGGCTCGGCCGACGACGGCGATCACGATCACCATCACGACGATTTCGACTCGGTGGTCGTATCGGGCGACGCCGGCACGCGCGAAGCGACGATCGCCGCGCTGCAGCGTGTCGTCGAAGCACACACGATCTATCGCGCGAAAGGCTTCGCCGCGCTGCCCGGCGCGCCGATGCGGCTCGTGATCCAGGGTGTCGGCCGCCGCTTCGACAGCTATTTCGACCGTCGCTGGCAGGACGGCGAAACGCGCGCGAGCCGCTTCGTGCTGATCGGTGAGGATCTCGACGCGGCCGTGCTGCAACGCGCGTTCGACGCCGCGTGCGCGGCCGAGCTGCAACAGGCGTAACGCACGATGCATCTGCTGCGCACCACGCCGGGCGGCTTCGTCGACGATACGCAGGGCGTCGTCCGGATCGACCAGCAGCCGGCCGACATCGTGATCCTGAGCTCGGCCGACACGACGCTGTCGCTGCTCGCGAGCGTCGTGCCGCATCTGCCGGCCGGCTTCCCGAGCGTGCGGCTCGCGAACGTCACGTTCCTGCGGCAACCGGCGTCGGTCGATTTCTACGTCGACGACGTGCTGCAGCATGCGAAGTCGGTCGTGATCGATCATCTCGGCGGCGAGGCGTACTGGCCGTACGGGATCGAGCAAGCCGTGTCGCTCGCGTCGAAGCGCAGGCAGCAACTCGCGATGTTCTCGGGCGACCTGCAGGAAGACCCGAACCTCGTCGCGAAGAGCACCGTCACGCCCGACCTGTGCCGGCTGTGGTGGCGCTATCTGCGTGAAGGCGGCGTGCACAACGCCGAGGCGCTGCTGCGCAGCATTGCATTCCACACGCTCGGGTTCGGCGAAGAACCCGAGCTGCCGCGCCCGCTGCCGGCCGCGGCGCTGTATCACCCGGCGCGCGACCGCGCGAGCGTCGACGACTGGCGGCCGCGCTGGACGCCCGGCGCGCCCGTCGTCGCGATCCTGTTCTACCGCGCGCACTGGCAGGCCGCGAACACGGCCGTGTTCGATGCGCTGGCCGATGCGCTCATCGGGGAAGGGCTGAATCCGCTGCCGATCGCGGTCACGTCGCTGAAGGACGCGGTGAGCCGCGAAGTCATCACGCAGCTCTGCGACACGCACGACGTCGCGCTCGTGCTGAACACGACCGCGTTCGCGGCCGGCGCGATCGACAGCCCCGAACACGACGTGCTCGCCGGCGATGCGCCGGTGTTGCAGGTGATCCTGTCTGGCGGCAATCGCGACGCGTGGGTGGCCGACAACCAGGGCCTGCATGCGCGCGACATCGCGATGCACATCGCGCTGCCCGAGGTCGACGGCCGCATTGTCACGCGCGCGGTGAGCTTCAAGGGGCTCGCGTACCGCTGCCCGCTCACCGAGGTCGACGTCGTGCGCTACCAGCCGGACGCCGAGCGGATCGCGTTCGTCGCGGCGCTCGCGCGCGGCTGGTGCCGGCTGCGCACGCTCGACAACGACGACAAGCGCGTCGCGCTGATTCTCGCGAACTATCCGCAAAGCGAAGGGCGGATCGGCAACGGCGTCGGGCTCGACACGCCGGCGTCCGCGCTGCGCGTGCTCGCGGCGCTGCGCGATGCGGGCTACACGGTGGCCGACCTGCCGCCTGACGGCGACGCGCTGATCGCGCGGCTCACCGAAGGCGTGACCAACGACGCGGCCGTGCATGCGCTGCGCCCCGCATTCCAGAGCTTCCCGCTGGCCGACTACGTCGCGCGTTTCGCGCGGCTGCCGGCGGCCGTGCGCGATGCGCTGAACGAACGCTGGGGCCCGCCGGAAGCCGACCCGACGCTGCGGCAAGGGCGTTTCACGATCGCCGGCTGGCGCGCGGGCAACGTGTTCGTCGGCATCCAGCCGTCGCGCTCGCGCGGCGAGAACGACTATGCGAGCTACCACGACGCGGATCTCGTGCCGCCGCACGCGTATCTCGCGTTCTATTTCTGGCTGCGCGATGCGTATCGCATCGACGCGGTCATCCACCTCGGCAAGCACGGCAACCTCGAATGGCTGCCGGGCAAGAGCGTCGCGCTGTCCGACGCGTGCTGGCCCGACCTGACGCTCGGCCCGCTGCCGCACCTGTATCCGTTCATCGTCAACGATCCGGGCGAGGGCAGCCAGGCGAAGCGCCGCGCGCAGGCCGTGATCATCGATCACCTGATGCCGCCGCTCACGCGCGCGGAAAACTACGGCCCGCTGCAGGATCTCGAGCGGCAGGTCGACGAATACTACGAAGCGCTGATGGTCGACGCTCGGCGCGCGAAGCTGCTGCGCAAGACAATCCTCGCGACGATCGCCGAGCATCGGCTGCACGATGAACTGAGCGTGTCGCCGCCGCGCGATACGGGCGACGAGGATGCGCTGCTCACGCGCGTCGATGCGTGGCTGTGCGAACTGAAGGAAGCGCAGATTCGCGACGGACTGCACGTGTTCGGCGAGTCGCCGGCCGAGCGTCAGCGACGCGACACGCTGCTCGCGCTCGCGCGTTTTCCGGTGGGCGACGGCAAGGGCTTGCGTGCGGGGCTGATCGGCGCGCTCGCGCGCGATCTGATGCTCGGCGACGACTTCGATCCGCTCGCGACCGACTGGGCCGCGCCGTGGGTTGGCCCGCGCCCGGCGATCCTGCAGGCGCTCGACGCATCGCCGTGGCGCCATGCGGGCGATACGCGCGAGCGGCTAGAACGGCTTGCGCAGCAATGGCTGGATGGGCTGTGTGCAGCCGACGATGGCGACACGGACACCGACGCGACGCCTCCCGGCGACTGGCCGCACACGCTCGCCGTGATCGAGCGCGTCCGCGCGACGCTGCTGCCCGCGCTCGACGCGTGCGGCGGCGAGGAAATGCGTCAGCTGCTGCGCGGGCTCGACGGCCGCTTCGTGCCGCCGGGGCCGAGCGGCTCGCCGTCGCGCGGCCGCCCGGACGTGCTGCCCACGGGCCGCAATTTCTACTCGGTCGACACGCGCGCGGTGCCGACGCAGGCCGCGTGGTCGCTTGGCCTGAAATCCGCGCAGCAACTGATCGAGCGCCATCTGCAGGATCACGGCGACTATCCGCGCGCGATCGGCCTGTCGGTCTGGGGCACGGCGACGATGCGCACCGGCGGCGACGACATCGCGCAGGCGTTCGCGCTGCTCGGCGTGCGGCCGAAATGGGCACACGGCAGCCACCGCGTGACCGACTTCGAGATCCTGCCGATCGAGATCTTCGACCGGCCGCGCATCGATGTGACGTTGCGCGTATCGGGCTTCTTCCGCGACGCGTTCCCGAACCTGATGCACCTGTTCGACGCGGCCGTGCAGGCAGTGGCCGCACTCGACGAGCCCGAGGAACTGAACCCGATCCGCGCGCGCATCGAGCGCGAACGCGAGAAATGGGTCGCGCAGGGCGTCGCACCCGACGAAGCGCGGCGCCGCGCCGGCTGGCGCGTGTTCGGCTCGCGGCCGGGCAGCTACGGCGCGGGCCTGCAGGACCTGATCGACCAGCGCCGCTGGCAGACCGACGCTCTCGCCGATGCGTACCGCCAGTGGGGCGGCCATGCGTACGCGCAGAACAGCGCGGGCGATGCCGCAGCCGACGTGTTCGGCGAGCGGCTCGCGACGATCGACGTCGTCGTGCAGAACCAGGACAGCCGCGAGCACGACATCCTCGATTCGAACGACTACTACCAGTTCCAGGGCGGGATGACGGCCGCCGTGCGGCATCTGTCGGGGCAGCAGCCGAGCATCTACCACGGCGACCACGCGAACCCGGTCGCGCCGAAAATGCGCACGCTGCGCGAGGAAATCGCGCGCGTGATCCGCTCGCGCGTCGTCAACCCGAAATGGCTCGACGGCGTGAAGCGCCACGGCTACAAGGGCGCGGCCGAGCTGGCGGCGACTGTCGACTACCTGTACGGCTATGACGCGACCGCGCGCGTGGTGTCCGACCACCAGTACGCGCTCGTCGCGGACGCATACCTGTTCGACGACGCCACCCGCGCGTTCCTCGAACGGCACAATCCGAAGGCGCTGCATGGCATCTGCGAACGCTTCGTCGAGGCGATGCAGCGTGGCCTGTGGCAGCAGCCGGGCGACTATCGCGAACGGATCGAAGCGGTCTGGCTCGCGAGCGAACAACTCCAGGAAGGGGGACGGCGATGACCGATCCGACGACGCACCGCGCCCGCGCGGTCTTTCCGTTTGCGGCGCTCGTCGCACAGGATGCGCTGCAGCAGGCGCTGCTGCTCGCCGCGATCGACCCGTCGCTGGGCGGCGTGCTCGTGAGCGGGCCGCGCGGCACCGCGAAATCGACCGCGGCGCGTGGCCTCGCGGAGCTGCTGCCCGAAGGGCAGTTCGTCACGCTGCCGCTGTCGGCGAGCGACGAGCAGGTGACGGGTACGCTCGACCTCGCGCATGCCCTCGCTGAAAACGGCGTGCGCTTCCGGCCGGGCCTGCTCGCGCGCGCGCATCTCGGCGTGCTGTACGTCGACGAAGTGAACCTGCTCGCCGACGGGCTCGTCGATACGCTGCTCGACGTCGCCGCGAGCGGCGTGAACATCGTCGAGCGCGATGGCGTGTCGCACGCGCACGATGCGCGCTTCGTGCTCATCGGGACGATGAATCCGGAGGAGGGCGAGCTGCGTCCGCAACTGCTCGACCGCTTCGGTTTGATGGTCGAACTGGAGAACTGTTTCGACGCCGCACAACGCGAGCGGATCGTGAAGGCGCGGCTTGCGTTCGATCTCGATCCGGACGCGTTCCGCACGCGTCATGCATCCGCGCAACGCGAGCTCGGCGACCGGATTCACGCGGCGCGCGCACGGCTCGCGGCGCTCGATTTCGACGATGCAGTCCATGCGCGCGTCAGCGCGCTGTGCATCGACGCGGCCGTCGACGGGCTGCGGGCCGACCTCGTGATGCTTCGCGCGGCGCGTGCGCTTGCCGCGCTGGAGCAGGCCGCTGCGGTGACGGTGTCGCATGTGGAGCGTGTGGCCGACGCCGTGCTGCGGCACCGGCGCCATGCGGGCACGCCGCCATCGTCGCGAGCGCCGCAGAAAGACGACGAACGCAACAGCCGCACGCCGCCCGATGCGCGCGAGCGCCCCGACGATTCGTCCGGCGCGGCGAAGAACGATGCCACGGCATCGCATACCTGTACGACGATCGCCAGCGCTACCTGCGCTACGACACGTCGTGGACGCGCTCGAACCCGGCGACGCTCACGACCACGCAGTTCGGCGACACGATCTCGTCGTCGCTGTCGTGGACGCGCTCGCTGCGCATCGGCGGCGTGCAATGGCGCAGCAACTTCGGCCTGCGTCCCGATCTCGTGACGTTCCCGGTGCCGGCGCTGTCCGGCAGCGCGGTCGTGCCGACTTCGGTCGACCTGTACGTGAACAACGTGCGCCAGTTCAGCGGCGACGTGCCGGGCGGGCCGTTCGTGATCAACAGCGTGCCGGGCATCACCGGCGCGGGCAACGCCACGGTCGTCACGCGCGACGCGCTGGGCCGCTCGGTGTCGACGTCGATCCCGCTGTACATCGATACGCGCCTGCTCGCGCCGGGCCTCGCGAGCTATTCGGTCGAGGCAGGCTTCCTGCGACGCGCGTACGGCATCACCTCGTTCGACTACGCACACACACCGGCGGCGAGCGGCTCGCTGCGCTACGGCATCAGCGAGCGGCTGACCGTCGAGGCGCACGCGGAAGCGACGACCGGCGTCTACAACGCTGGCGCGGGCGTGCTCGCGCGCATCGGCAACGGCGGCGTCGCGAACGCGTCGCTGGCCGTCAGCGCGCAGCGCAGCGCCGGTGCGCAGGTGGGCCTCGGCTACCAGTATGTGACGCCGCATTTCTCGATCGACGCGCAGACGCAGCGCGCATTCGGCGGCTACGGCGACCTCGGTGCGCGCGAAGGGATCCCGGTGTCGAGTGCTTCGGACCGCGTCACGGTGTCGTTTCCGTTCATGCGCGCACAGACGCTGTCGTTCAGCTATCTCGGCCTCAAGTACCCGGGCATCGATGCATCGCGCATCGGCTCGATCGCGTACCTCGTCAATCTCGGCATGCTGACCTCGCTGACCGTCAGCGCGTTCCAGGATTTCCGGCAGCGCGACACGCGCGGCTTCTTCGCGAGCCTGAGCATCGGCCTCGGCGGCAACACATCGGTCTCGGCCAGCGCGGGCCGGCAAAACGGCGAATCGACCTTCGCGGTGAACGCCACGCGCCCGCCCGACTACGGCGGCGGCTTCGGCTGGAACGTGCAGGCGGGCACCAGCGCCGCGCTGCGCTACGGGCAGGGTCAATTGCAGTATCTCGGCCGCGCCGGCGAGGTCACGCTGCTCGCGCAGTCGTTCGGCGGGCGCGGCAACGCGTCGGTCGACGTCACCGGCGCGCTCGTGCTGATGGACGGCCGGCTGATGACGGCGCGCCGCATCGACGACAGCTTCGCGCTCGTCTCGACCGATACGGGACGCGTCCCCGTGCTGCACCAGAACCGGCTGATCGGCGAGACCAGCCGCGCCGGCTACCTGCTCGTGCCCGATCTGAACGCCTATCAGAACAATCGCGTCGCGATCGATGGTGCGACGCTACCGGCCGATGCGCGCATCGCCGACACGACGCTCGACGTCGTGCCGCAGGCGCGCTCCGGCGTGCTCGCGCATTTCGCCGTGTCGCGCTACAGCGCGGCGTCGATCATCCTGCACGCGCCCGACGGTACGCCGCTGCCGCCGGGGCTCGAAGTCCGCGACGTCGAGAACGGCCAGCGCACGATCGTCGGCTACGACGGCCTCACGTTCGTCGACGGCCTCGTCGAGCACAACCGCCTGGAAATCTCCGGCAACGGCCACGATTGCGCGGTTGCCTTCGCGTACCGGCGGCCGGACGACGGCACGCTGCCGCGGATCGGCCCGCTGACCTGCTCGCCGCGCTAGCGCCCGCGCCGCTCCCGCCCCCGACGGGCTTGTGCCGGACACCCGGCCGCGAATGCTAAAATCACCGGATTCCTCGGCGGCGCACGCCGCTCAATCTCCCTTCGAAGAATCGCCATGACGTCCCAACTGCACAAAAAGGGCGAGGCCTGGTCGGCCCGCTTCTCGGAACCGATGTCCGAGCTGGTCAAGCGCTACACGTCGTCGGTATTTTTCGACAAGCGCCTCGCGCTCGTCGACATCGCCGGCTCGCTCGCGCATGCGAACATGCTCGCCGCGCAGAAGATCATCAGCGCCGACGACCTGGCCGCGATCGAACGCGGGATGGCGCAAATCAAGGGCGAGATCGAGCGCGGCGAATTCGAATGGCAGCTCGACCTGGAAGACGTCCACCTGAACATCGAGGCGCGCCTGACCGCGCTGATCGGCGACGCCGGCAAGCGCCTGCATACGGGCCGCTCGCGTAACGACCAGGTCGCGACCGACATCCGCCTGTGGCTGCGCGGCGAGATCGACCGCATCGGCGGCCTGCTGAACGACCTGCGCGGCGCGCTGCTCGACCTCGCGGAACAGAACGCCGACACGATCATGCCGGGCTTCACGCACCTGCAGGTCGCCCAGCCCGTCACGTTCGGCCATCACCTGCTCGCGTACGTCGAGATGTTCTCGCGCGACGCGGAGCGCATGCGCGACTGCCGCACCCGCGTGAACCGCCTGCCGCTCGGCGCGGCCGCGCTCGCCGGCACGAGCTACCCGATCGACCGTCACGCCGTGGCGAAGACGCTCGGCTTCGACGGTATCTGCGCGAACTCGCTCGACGCGGTGTCGGATCGCGACTTCGCGATCGAATTCACGGCCGCCTCCGCGCTCGTGATGACGCACGTGTCGCGCTTCTCCGAAGAACTCGTGCTGTGGATGAGCCCGCGCGTCGGCTTCATCGACATCGCCGACCGCTTCTGCACCGGCAGCTCGATCATGCCGCAGAAGAAGAACCCGGACGTGCCCGAGCTCGCGCGCGGCAAGACGGGCCGCGTGAACGGCCACCTGATGGCGCTGCTGACGCTGATGAAGGGCCAGCCGCTCGCGTACAACAAGGACAACCAGGAAGACAAGGAGCCGCTGTTCGACACGGTCGACACCGTCGCCGACACGCTGCGGATCTTCGCCGAGATGGTTGCCGGCATCACCGTGAAGCCGGACGCGATGCGCGCGGCCGCGCTGCAGGGCTTCTCGACCGCCACCGACCTCGCCGACTACCTCGTGAAGCGCGGCCTGCCGTTCCGCGATGCGCACGAAGCCGTCGCGCACGCCGTGAAGGTCTGCGACGACCGCGGCATCGACCTGGCCGACCTGACGCTCGACGAGATGAAGCAGGAACTGCCGAACGTCGCGCACCTGATCGGCGAAGACGTGTTCGGCTACCTGACGCTCGAGGGCTCGGTCGCCAGCCGCAACCACCCGGGCGGCACCGCGCCCGACCAGGTGCGCGCGGCGGTCAAGGCGGCGCGCGCCGCGCTCGGCCAGTAAGCCTGCTGTTCCGGACGGACGCCTTTGGCGTCCGTTTTTCATTCGGGCGGCCGTCGCGCCGCCCATCGCCTTCCCTGCTTCCCGAATGCCGCCGATGACCTTTTCCGCCGCGCTTTTCGACATGGACGGCCTGCTCGTCGATTCCGAGCGGACCATCATGAACACGTGGATCGACGTGTCGAATGCGCACGGCGTCACGCTGACCACCACCGACTACCTGCAGATCGTCGGCCGCTCGTTCGCCGAGGGCCAGGTCATCCTCGCGCGCCTGATCGGCCACCCCGATACGTTCGACGCGGTGCGCACCCGCGTGCGCGAGCAGCTCGCGGCGCCCGAACCGCATCCGAAGTTTCCGTTGAAGCCCGGCGCGTTCGCGCTGCTCGACACGCTCGCGCAGGCCGGCATTCCGTGCGCGGTCGCGTCGTCGTCCGCGTGCGACGTGATCCGCGCGCGGCTCGACGCGGTCGGCGTGCTGCCGTTCTTCCGCGCGATCGCGGGCGGCGACGAAGTCGCGCGCGGCAAGCCCGATCCGGCCGTCTACCGGCTCGCGGCCGAACGCCTCGGCGTGCCGGCACACGCATGCGTCGCGTTCGAGGACAGCGATTTCGGCGCGCAGTCGGCCGCCGGTGCGGGCGCATCGGTCGTCACCGTGCCCGACCTGAAGGCGCCGACGCCCGAAATCGTCGCGCTGAGCCTGCACGTGCTCGCGTCGCTCGACAATGCGGTCGCGCTCGTGCCGTCGTGGTTCGGCGGGCACGCTCCGCAACGGCCCGCATGAATCGCTGCCGCCCAATGAGAAACGGGCACCTTCGGGTGCCCGTTTTGCTTTTTGACGTGTCGCCGAACCATCGGCTTCACGATTGCGCTTACTTGTTGCCGGCCGTCTCCGACAGCCGCTTCATCGTCGCGATGCGCGCGCCGATCAGGTCGACGCGGCCGTCCTCGCCGACGAGCGGCGCCGTCGCATCGCGGAACCCGACCCACGCGCGCTGCGCGCGGACGAGCGTCGCGGCCGAATGCGCGGGCATCTTGCGGCGCAGCTTCTGGTAATAGCGGTTCAGGTCGAACAGCGCGTGCTCGCACGCGGCATCCTGCTCGCACGGCCGCACACGGCGCACGGCCGGATCGCGCGGCGCATTCGCCGGCTTGACATTCGGTTTGGCCGCACCCGGGGCATCGCTCGCGCCACCCTGCGCGCCGCTCGTGGCCGCGACCGGCACGGCAGCGG
>NZ_JAAGPE010000022.1:0-63682 GCF_017104605.1 Burkholderia sp. Ac-20384
TGGCCGCCGACCTGCTCGCGCACGCGCGCCGGCCGCTGATCCTCGCAGGCGGCGGCGCCATCCACGCGGCGGCGGAATTGCGCGAGCTCGCCGAACGCCTGCACGCGCCGGTCGCGCTGACGATCAACGCGAAAGGGCTGCTGCCGGCCGGCCACCCGTTGCTGATCGGCTCGACCCAGTCGCTGCCGGCCACCCGTGCGGCGATCCGCGACGCCGACGTGGTACTCGCCGTCGGCACCGAGCTGGGCGAAACCGATTACGACGTCACGTTCGACGGCGGCTTCGCGATCGACGGCCGGCTGATCCGCATCGACATCGACGCGCAACAGCTAATGCGCAACGCGCGCGCCGAGATCGCCATCGCCGGGGATTCGCAACTGGCGCTCGGCGCACTGTCGACCCGCCTGCACGAAACGCCCGCACCGACACCCGATGCCGGCTGGGGCGCGCCGCGGGTGGCCGCCGTGCGTGCCGCGATCGCAGCGACGCACGACAGCGCCGCCCAGTCGCAGGCGCTGCTGATCGATACGATCGTCGCCACGCTGCCCGGCGCGATCATCGCCGGCGATTCGACCAGCCCCGTCTACGTCGGCAATTTCACCCACGATGCACCGGCGCCGCGCAGCTGGTTCAACTCGTCGACCGGCTACGGCACGCTCGGCTACGGGCTGCCCGCCGCGATCGGTGCCAAGCTCGCCGTGCCCGCGCGCCCGGTCGTGTGCCTGATCGGCGATGGCGGCCTGCAGTTCACGCTGCCGGAGCTGGCGAGCGCGGTCGAGGCGCGGCTGCCGGTGATCGTGATCGTCTGGAACAACCGCGGCTACGGCGAGATCCGTAAATACATGGTTGCGCGCGACATCACGCCGGTCGGCGTCGATCCGTATACGCCCGATTTCCAGGTGGTCGCACGCGGCTTCGGCTGCGCGGCGCACACGGCCGCGACACCCGGCGCGCTGGCCGCCGCGCTGCGCGACGCCGCGGCGCGCGCGATCCCGACCGTGATCGAAATCGACGAGGCAACCTGGTTCGGTCAGGTGCAGCGATGAGCACAACACCCGATCTCGCGTTCGATCCGCCGCTGCACACGCGCCACTTCATCGACGGTGCCTGGCGTGCGAGCGTCGACGGCGCGACGTTGCCCGTCGTCGATCCGTCAACGGAAGCCGTGCTTGCCGACGTCAGCGCAGGGAGCGAGGCGGACGTCGAGCACGCGGTGCAAGCCGCGTCGCGCGCGTTTCCCGGCTGGAAACGCACGACGGGTGCGATGCGTGCGGCGCTGCTCCGCGCGATCGCACGCGGCGTCGACGCCCGTCGCACGCGGCTCGCCACACTGCAGTCGCTCAACAATGGCAAGCCGTTCGCCGAAGCCGAGATCGACGTCGCGGACGTGATCGCCACCTTCGACTACTACGCGAGCCTCGCGGAGCGCCTCGACACCGACGGCGAAACCGAGATCGCGCTGCCCGACGCGGACCATCGCGCGTGGATCCGGCGCGAGCCGGCCGGCGTCGCCGCGCTGATCGTGCCGTGGAATTTCCCGATGGTGACGACCGCGTGGAAGCTCGCGCCCGCGCTCGCGGCCGGCTGCACCGTCGTGCTGAAGCCGTCCGAGATCACGCCGCTGCCCGAGCTCGAACTCGCCGCGATCGCCGCCGAAGCGGGGCTGCCGCCCGGCGTGCTGAACGTCGTGACGGGCACCGGCCACGACGTCGGCGCCCGACTGTGCGCGCATCCGCGCGTCTCGAAGGTGTCGTTTACCGGCAGCACCGCCGTCGGTGCGCAGGTCATGAAGACGGCCGCGGACACGATCAAGGGTGTCGGCCTCGAACTCGGCGGCAAGTCGTCGATCGTCGTGTTCGACGATGCGGATCTCGACCACGCGGTCGAACTCGTCACGGGCGGCGGCCTGTTCAACGCCGGGCAGATGTGTTCGGCCACCTCGCGCGTGCTCGTCGCCGCGCCGCTTGCCGACGACCTGATCGCACGCCTCGCGCGGCGCATCGACGCGACCGTCGTCGGCCCGCCGTTCGCCCCCGGCGTCCAGATGGGCCCGTTGACGAACCGCGCGCAATACGAGCGCGTGCAGCGCCACATCGCGCAGGGCCGGGCCGACGGCGCACGGCTCGTGACGGGCGGCAATGTGCTCGACGGCCCCGGCTATTTCATCAGGCCAGCGCTGTTCGCCGATGTGCCGGCCGACAGCTCGCTATGGTGTGAAGAAATCTTCGGGCCCGTGCTGTGTGTCCGCGCATTCGACACCGAGGACGCTGCGATCGCGGCCGCCAACGATACCGAATACGGGCTCGTCGCAACCGTCGTCACACGCGACACGGTACGCGCCAGGCGGGTCGCCGACGCGCTCGAGGCGGGCGTCGTGTGGATCAACACGCCGCAACTGATCTATCCGCAAACCTCATGGGGCGGCTACAAGCGCAGCAGCATCGGACGCGAGCTCGGCCCGTTCGGGCTCGCCGCGTTTCAGGAGATCAAGCAGGTCATGATGCCGGCCGGCTGAGGTCGCCGCGCCATGCGTTTATGTCATGCCGCGCATGCGGATATTTCGTTTGTTGCGGAAATTTGACCTCCCTACAGTTCATCCACACCCCGCGCCGCAGTTCGGCGACAGGCATCGGACCACACGGCATCGTTCATCAGGAGACGGCCATGCAACACTTCAAGGCGGGCAGAAGGCAGGTGATCAAAACCCTCGGCACGGCGCTCGCTGCATCCGCCCTCCCGATGCCATTCATCAGTACTGCGAAAGCACAGACGAGCAGTTTCGCGGGCAAGACGCTGCGCCTGCTCACGTGGTCCGACGATACCGGCGCGGCCGCGCTGCGCAACATCGCGGAAAGCTTCAGCAAGCAGACCGGCGCACGCGTGATCGCCGATCGAGCGGATGGCACGTCGGGGATGGTCGCGAAGGTCAAGGCCGCGGGCGAGCGGCCGACCTACGACGTCATCACGCTCGCCGGCGTCGGCGCGTCCGGTCTCGCGGACGCGGGCCTGCTCGCGAAGCCCGACCTGAACCGGCTGCCGAACCTGAAGGACGTCGCGCCGCAATACCGCACCGGCGCGAACGGCTTCGGCATCGGCTACCTGCTGTGGTCGGACGGGCTGATCTACAACACGGCCACCGTGAAAAGCGCACCGTCGAGCTACGAGGCACTGTGGGATCCGAAGTATGCGGGCCGCCTGTTCCTGCCGCCGCCCGAGTGGGCCGAAGCGGTCGACCTCGCGATCATCGCGGCGAAGCTGGCCGGCGGTTCGCAGCAGAACATCGACCCGGGATTCCAGAAGCTCGCGCAACTGAAGGACCGCGTGATGACGCTCGGCGAAAACCCGAACCAGGTCGCCGACCTGTTCCGCACGGGCTCGCTCGACATCGGCGGCATCTATTCGCCCGCGTTCTTCCCGGACCAGATCCGCAAGCCCGACTACAAGATGGGCGTGACGTACGGGATGAAGGAAGGCTTCGCGACGCAACTGATGTTCACCGTGATTCCGAAGGCGCACCCGGGCGATCTCGACCTGATCCACGCATTCATCAATCATTCGCTCGACGCCGGCGTACAGGGCCGGATGGCGGCCGACGTCCTGAACGGCCCCGTGAACGGCAAGGCCGTGATTCCCGCGGCAAGCCGCGCGTTCGTGCCGTCGCCGCAGCAGATCGCGGAGAAAGCCGTGCTGCATGACGACAAGGCGCTCGCGGCGGTCCAGCCGGCATGGATCAAGCGCTACACGGGCCTCTTCTCGGCGTAACGACATGGCCTCCCTGTCCTCTCCCCACGATGCAGGGCCGGCCGTCGCTGCAACGGCCGGCGCGGGCGCCGACGCGCCCGCGCTGCCCGGCGTGCCGCCCTGGCTGCTGCTTGCACCGATCCTCGCGTTCCTCGCGGTGCTCGCCGCCGCGACGGTCACGGTATTGCGCATGAGCGTCGGCGTGTCCGGCGACGAATGGCGGACCTTCACGCTGCAGAACTACCTCGACCTCGCGGACCCGTACTTCACGAAGTCGTTGTGGCTCACGCTGCGCCTCGCGTTCGAGAGCATGGTGTGCGCGGTGCTGCTGGCGATCCCGGTGGCGCTCGCGATGGCGCGGACCGAATCGCGGCTCGCGCGCCGGTTGCTGCTCGCCGGCGTGCTGTTGCCGCTGCTCGTGAACCTGCTGCTGCAAGGCTATGGCTGGCTCGTGATGCTCGGCCCGGCCGGGTTGCTCAACCGCGCGCTGCTGGCCACCGGCGCGATCGGGCGGCCGCTGCAGTTGCTGTACCGCGAGCACGGCGTGCTGCTCGGGCTGATCCAGACCGCGTTCCCGCTCGCCGTGCTGCCGCTGTCGAGCGCGCTGCGCGCGGTGTCGCGCGCGTACGACGAAGCCGCCGCGACGCTCGGTGCGAGCCGCTGGCAGACGTTGCGGCACGTGACACTGCCGCTCGCGATGCCCGGGCTCGTCTCCGGCGCGCTGCTCGTGTTCGCGTACAACGCCAGCGCGTTCGCGGTGCCGCTGCTGCTCGGCGGCCGGCGCGTGCCGATGCTCGCGGTGCTCGTGCACGACCAGGTCGCACCGCTGCTCAACTGGCCCGCCGCCTCGGCATCCGGCGTCGTGCTGATGGGTGCGACGCTCGTCGTGATGGCGGTTTCGCAGCGCCTCGTGCGCGCCCTGCAACGTGCCGACGAGGTGAACCGATGAATGCCCTGCTCCTGCGCGCGCCGATGCCCGGCCGCCTCGGACGCGTCACCGGCGGGCTCGCGACGCTCGTGCTGTTGCTCGCGTCGCTGCCGATCCTGACGATGATCACGATGTCGTTCGGTGCCTCGGGCACGCTCGAATTCCCGCCGCGCGAGTTCAGCCTGCACTGGTACCGCGCTGCCTGGCAGACGTTCGTGTCGTCCGATGCGGGCAGTGCCCAATCGATGGGCGCCGCGTTGACGACGAGCCTCGTCGTCGCGGTCGCGACGATGCTGATCGCGACCGCCGTGTCGGTGCCCGCGGCATACGCGCTGTCCCGTTACCGGTTCCGCGGCAAGACGCTCGTCGAGCAGCTCGTCGCGTTGCCGATCGTCTATCCGCTCGTGATGCTCGGCCTCGCGCTGCTGATCGTGTTCAACGCGCTGCCGGTCGAACTCGGCATCGTGCGGCTCGTCGTCGCGCACGTGATCCTGACGCTGCCGTTCACGGTGAAGAACTGCGCGGCCTCGGTCGCGTCGATCGGCCCCGATTTCGAGGAAGCCGCGTGCCTGATGGGCGCGAGCCCGCGCCGCGCGCTCGTCGACGTCGTGCTGCCGCTGATGCGGCCCGGCATCCTCGCCGGGATGCTGTTCGCCTTCATCGTGTCGTTCAACGAATTCACGGTGACGTTCTTCCTGTACAGCATCGACACGATGACCCTGCCGGTCTGGCTCTACAGCCGCACCGTCTCGTCGCTCGACCCGACCGTGTTCTGCTTCGCCGTGTTCACCGTCGCGATCGACTTCGCGCTGATCTGGATGCTCGAAAAACTCGTCGGCGACAAGGGTGTCGCGCTCTGACGCGCGCGCCGCTCCGCCCTCGCCCGTGCAAGGAACCCTCATGACCCAGCTCATCCTCCAGAACGTGACGAAGCGCTTCCATCAGGCCTATGCGGTCGATCACGTCGACCTGTCGGTGCCGGACGGCAAGCTCGTCTGCTTTCTCGGCCCGTCCGGCTGCGGCAAGACCACGCTGATGCGGATCATCGCCGGCCTCGAAACGCCGACCTCCGGCACGCTGACGTTCGCCGGCCGCGACCTCACCCGCGTACCCGCCAACCAGCGCGACTTCGGCATGGTGTTCCAGTCGCTCGCGCTGTTTCCGCACATGACGGTCGCGCAGAACATCGCGTATCCGCTGCGGTTGCGCAAGACCGACAAGGCCGCGCAGGCACGGCGCGTCGCCGAGCTGCTCGAGCTGATCCAGCTGCCGCACATGGCCGACCGGCTTGTCACGCAACTGTCGGGCGGGCAGCGCCAGCGCGTCGCGATTGCGCGTGCGATCGCATCGTCGCCGCGCCTGCTGCTGCTCGACGAACCGTTGTCGGCACTCGACGCGAAGCTGCGCGAGGCGATGCAGGTCGAGATCCGGCTGCTCCAGCAACGGCTCGGCATCACGACGATCATGGTCACGCACGACCAGCGCGAAGCGATGACGATGGCCGACGAGATCGTCGTGATGGAGAAAGGCCGGATCCAGCAGGTCGGCCGGCCGCTCGACATCTATCGCGATCCGGTCAACGAATTCGTCGCCGACTTCATCGGCCTCGGCAACATCCTGCCGGTCGCCTGCGACGGCGACGGCGACGGCGACGACGCCATCGTGCTGCCGGGCGGCCAGCGTCTCGCGATCCGGCGCGCGCCGGACACGCCGCGTGCGACCGATGGCGTGCGCCTGCTGATTCGTCCCGAGGACGTCTGCGTGCGGCCGGGCCAGCCGGCTTCGGCACCGAATACGCTGGCCGGCACGATCACGTTCGTGCGCGACGTCGGTGCGTCGATCGAAGCGACGATCGACTGCCGGGGCTTCACGCTGACGGCCGCGACGACGCCGCGCGAGACGCCCGACCTCCACATCGGCATGCCGGTGCTCGCTGAACTGCCCGCCCATGCGTGCAAGCTCATCGCCGCCCGCGGCGCCTGATTCCCTTTTCCTTTCTCCCGCGCAGTCCAGCGCAGCAACGAGGATCTCACCATGAACGCCATGTCCCAAGCCACCCGCCGCGTGCAGCGCCTGCTTGCCCGTACCGTCCTCCTCTGCGCCTGCGCCGGCACCGCGGGCCTTGCCGCGTTCGCGCCGCTCGCGCATGCCGACGCACTCGACACGATCGCGAAGTCGGGCGTCGTGCGCATCGGCGTGTTCGAAGACTACCCGCCGTTCGGCTCGATCGGCCCCGACATGAAGCCGCTGGGCTACGACATCGACATGGCGAACCTGATCGGCAAGGCGCTCAACGCGAAAGTCGAACTCGTGCAGGTCACCGGCGACAACCGGATGGCCTATCTCGCCGACCGCAAGACCGACATGCTGCTGTCGGTCGGACAGACGCCGGAACGCGCGAAGGTGATCGACTTCTCGAACGCGTATGCGCCGTACTACCTCGCCGTGTTCGGCCCGAAATCGCTGGCCGTGAAGGGCAACGCCGATCTCGCCGGCAAATCGGTTGCAGTTGCGCGCGGCACGCTCGAGGACCTGAGCGTGAGCAAGGTCGCGCCGCCGAGCGCGACGATCAAGCGCTTCGACGACCCGAACGGCGCGATCGCGGCGTTCCTGTCGGGACAGGCGCAGTTGCTCGTGGTCGGCAACGACGTCGGCGCGACGATCATCGCGCGCCATCCGTCGATCGATCCGGAGCAGAAGTTCTCGCTGTTCAGCTCGCCCGATCACGTCGGCCTGAACAAGAACGAGCCGCGCCTGATGCAGAAGGTCAACGACGCGATCGCCGGCGCCCGCAAGAGCGGCACGCTGAATGCGCTGTCGCAGAAGTGGCTGCACGCGGCCCTGCCGGCCGACCTGTAATGCGCGCCGCCCCCGCCCCGCACTCACGACGAAAGGCATCGCGATGACCTACGTGTTCGACTTCAGCGATTTCGGCCTCTACGCCGGCATGCTCGCGCGCGGCATCGGCGTGACGCTCGGCCTCACCGCGGCCTCCACCGTGCTGGGCGGCCTGATCGGCACCACCGGTGCGTGGGTCGCGCTCGCCGGCCCGCGCTGGGCGCGTGCGCTCGTCGCGGCCTACGTCGAGCTGATCCGCAATACACCGTTCCTGGTCCAGCTGTTCTTCATCTTTTTCGGGCTGCCGGGGATCGGCGTGCACATCGACGAAGCGCAGGCGGCCGTGCTGGCGATGACGGTCAACCTGGGCGCGTATGCGGTCGAGATCCTGCGTGCCGGCATCGAATCGGTGCCGCACGGGCAAGTGCAGGCGGCGCGCGCGCTCGGGCTGCACGGCCGGCAGGTGTTCGGTCACGTCGTGCTGCCGCAGGCGCTCGCCAACGTATATCCCGCGCTGCTCGGGCAGGTGCTGATCGTCATGCTCGGCTCCGCGGTCGTCTCGCAGATCTCGGTGCCCGACCTGACCTATGCGGCGAACTACATCCAGTCGCGCAACTTCCGTGCGTTCGAGATCTACATCGTCGTGACCGCGATCTACCTGCTGCTGTCGATCGCGTTGCGCATGCTGCTCAACCGCGTCGGCCGGCGGCTGTTCTCGGGCCGCACCCAGCGCGGCGCGGCGGCCGCGCCCCAACGCGCCCGGTTTGCGCGCTTCACGTGGCGCGCCCGCTCTCCCGAAACCCGCCTTCCCACGGAGCGTGCACGATGATCGAATTCACCTTCCAGGACATTGCGTGGAACCTGCTGCTCGCCGCGCGCTGGACCGTGCTGCTGTCGCTGATCACGTTCGTCGGCGGCAGCGTCGCCGGGTTCGCGCTGCTGGCGATGCGCATCTCGGCGTCGGCCGCGCTGCGTCGCTTCGTGATCCTGTACGTCGAGCTGTTTCAGGGCACGCCGTTGCTGATGCAGCTCTTCCTTGGCTTCTTCGGCTTGCCGCTCATCGGCATCGACGTGACGCCATGGGTGGCCGCATCGGTCGTGCTGACGCTGAACGCCAGCGCATACCTGACCGACATCTGGCGCGGCTGCGTCGACGCGGTACCGCGCGGCCAGTGGAACGCGGCGGCCAGCCTCGGCATGACGTGGACCCAGCAATTGCGCTACGTGGTGTGGCCGCAGGCGTGGAAGATCGCGCTGCCGCCGACCGTCGGCTTCCTCGTGCAGGCGGTGAAGAGCACCGCGCTGACGTCGATCATCGGGCTGACCGAGCTGACCAAGACGGGCAACATCATCACCAACGCGGTATTCAAGCCGTTTCCGATCTACGCGATGGTCGCGCTGCTCTACTTCGCGATGTGCTTCCCGCTGACGTGGTACGCCCGCGTGCTCGAGCATCGCTATCGCGTCGCGAAGGCACGCTGAACCGGCGCCGCGCGCGCTTCATTACGATCCAGGAACTTCCATGATTTCCATCAGCAACGTTTCGAAGTGGTACGGCCAGTTTCAGGTCCTCACCGACTGCACGACCGAGGTCAGGAAAGGCGAAGTGGTCGTCGTGTGCGGCCCGTCGGGCTCGGGCAAATCCACGCTGATCAAGACCGTGAACGGCCTCGAGCCGTTCCAGCAGGGCGAGATCCTCGTGAACGACCAGTCGGTCGGCGACAGGAAGACGAACCTGTCGAAGCTGCGCTCGAAGGTCGGGATGGTGTTCCAGCATTTCGAGCTGTTCCCGCACCTGTCGATTACCGAGAACCTGACGCTCGCGCAGGTCAAGGTGCTCGGCCGCGGCAAGGACGAGGCGAACGAGAAGGGCCTGAAGCTGCTCGACCGCGTCGGCCTGAAAGCGCATGCGCACAAGTTCCCGGGGCAGCTGTCGGGCGGCCAGCAGCAGCGTGTTGCGATCGCGCGCGCGCTGTCGATGGATCCGATCGCGATGCTGTTCGACGAGCCAACGTCCGCGCTCGACCCCGAGATGATCAACGAAGTGCTCGACGTGATGGTCGAACTCGCGCAGGAAGGGATGACGATGATGGTCGTCACGCACGAGATGGGTTTCGCGAAGAAGGTCGCCCATCGCGTGATCTTCATGGACAAGGGCGCGATCGTCGAGGACGAC
The DNA here is from genome assembly GCF_017104605.1 of Burkholderia sp. Ac-20384. Taxonomy (NCBI): domain Bacteria; kingdom Pseudomonadati; phylum Pseudomonadota; class Betaproteobacteria; order Burkholderiales; family Burkholderiaceae; genus Burkholderia; species Burkholderia sp. Ac-20384. The sequence goes on from NZ_JAAGPE010000022.1 coordinate 9,684, forward strand.
CGCAAGGACGATTTCTTCTCGAATCCGAAGTCGGAACGCGCGAAGGATTTCCTCGCGAAGATCCTGCACTGAGCGATACGACGGCGCCGCCGCGCGCCCGTTCCACCCCGACGCTACCGATGAAACGACTTCCCTCCCTCAACGCGCTGCAGGTGTTCGACATCGTTGCCCGTCACGGCAGCTTCACGCGCGCCGCCGAGCACCTGTGCCTGACCCAGGGGGCCGTGAGCCGGCAAATCCTCGCGCTCGAGAGCTTCTATCAGTTTGCGCTGTTCAAGCGCACGCCCAAGGGGCTGACGCTGACGGCCGAAGGTGAACTCCTGTTGCCGACGGTGCGCGAAAGTTTCGCGCGCATCGAGGAGGTATCGATGCGCCTCTCGCGCAGGCGTACCGAACTCGCGCTGAAGGTGCCAACCTGCATGATGCAGTGGATGCTGCCGCGCATCATGCGGTTCCAGGCCGAGCATCCCGAACTGCAGGTGCAGATCACCACCACCTGGGATCATCAGGTCGACTTCCGCATGGAGCCGTTCGACGCGGCGGTGATCTACGCGGCCGGCGCCGGCCCCGACATGCATGCGATCCCGCTGTTCGAAGAACGGCTCACGCCGGTCTGCGCGCCGGGCTTGCCGGACCGGCAGCCGCTCGCGAGCCTCGACGACCTGGCCGGCCACACGTTGCTGCATCCGACCCGCGATCACCGGGACTGGAAGCGGTGGCTCGATCATGCGGGCGCGCCGCATGTCGACTCGACGCGCGGCTTGAGCTTCGAAACGCTGGATCTCGCGACGCACGCGGCGATCGACGGCTACGGCGTCGCGATCGGCGACAGGACGCTCGCGGACGAAAGCGTGGCGGCGCACCGGCTGGTGATGCCGTTCGACCTGTCGTTGCCGACGGGGATGGGCTATTTCTTCGTGTATCCGGACGGTGCGGAACAGCAGCAGAAGATCCAGCTGTTCGGCGGCTGGATCGCGGACGAACGCAAGAGCGCCATGGACGTTGCGGGTGTCGCGGGTGTCGCGCCGGCCTGAGCGGATACCGCATCTCACGCATGCGGCACGACCCGACGAAATGTGCGATTGCGCCGGCTCGGGCGACCGGATCCGGCGCTCGCGCGCATCGTGCCGAGTCATTCGAAAGTCCCGCCATGAAGGAAGGCAATGAGCGATCGCCTATCGCACGGTCGCTCAGCACGCCCGGATGTCCTGCGTGACCTGTTCGTGTCGGAGGATCACCTCGAAAACCCGCCCCGCCACATCGCCTGACACATCGCGCCCCATCGGGATAAAACCTGCACCCGGCGGCAAAACGTCCCCTGAAACAGCTCGGTAAAGTGGCCGGCGGCTATTTGTAATGCTTCACGGCCGCGCCCAAAACAACCGATTCAGGAGACATGAATGCAACGCATCACGAGATCAGCCATTCGCCGATCGGCATGGACCGCGTCGGGCACCGCGCTCACCCTGGGGCTGTTTGCCTGCGGCGGCGTCGACTCGTCGTCCACGCCGGTCACGCAACAGGACTTCGGCTATACGACCTTGAACCTGATCACCAAGGACGGCCTGAAGTTCAAGGACATGGACAAGAGCGGCCAGCTCGAACCCTACGAAGACTGGCGACTGAGTGCCGACGTGCGCGCGCGGGACCTCGTCGGCCGCCTCACGCTGGCCGAGAAAGCCGGCCTGATGATGCACGGCACCGCGCCGGTGCTGAACGACACCACCGGTGCGGGCACCGGCTCCGCTTACGATCTGGCGGCACTCAAGACGCTCATCAATCAGCGGGGCGTCAACACCTATATCACGCGCATGAGTGCCGACGCGCACACCATGGCCGATCAAACCAACCAGATTCAGACGCTGGCGGAGCAGTCGCGGCTCGGCATCCCGGTGTCGATCAGTTCCGACCCGCGCAACCATTTCCAGTACACGCTCGGCGCAAGTGCAGGCAGTAGCGGCTTCTCGCAGTGGCCGGAAACGCTCGGCTTCGCCGCAATCGGCGACGCGGCACTCACGCGAAAATTCGGCGATATCGCGCGCCAGGAGTATCGCGCGGTCGGCATGACCGAAGCGCTTTCGCCGCAGGCCGACCTGGCGACCGAGCCGCGCTGGTCACGCATCAACGGCACCTTCGGCGAAGACGCCGATCTCGCGCGCACGCAGGTTCAGGCCTATATCGAAGGCTTCCAGGGCGGCAGCAACGGCATTCAGGCCAATAGCGTCATCGCCGTCGTCAAGCACTGGGCCGGATATGGCGCGCAGAAACTCGGGTTCGACAGCCACAACTACTACGGTCGCTATGCGACCTATCCGGGCAACAACTTCGCTTATCACCTGAAGCCGTTCGAAGGCGCCTTCGCGGCCAACGTCGGCTCGGTCATGCCGACCTACTCCGAACCGGACATGACGGTCACGGTCGACGGCATCACGCTGGAGCCGGTCGGCGGCGCTTACGACAAGGCGTTGCTGACCGACCTGCTGCGCGGGAAATACGGCTTCAAGGGCGTGATCGTGTCCGACTGGCTGATTGCCGACGACTGCGACGCGAATTGCATCAACGGCGTGTCGTCAGGGTCCCCGTCGTTCGTCGGACTGGGCATGCCCTGGGGGATGGAAGGCGCGACACGCGTGCAGCGTTTCGTGCGCGCGGTCAACGCCGGCATCGACCAGTTCGGCGGAGACGACGATCCGAGCGACCTCATCGACGCCGTCAATCGCGGACAGTTGTCGGAAGACCGTCTGTCGGAATCGGCCTATCGCGTCCTGCTGCAAAAATTCCAGCAAGGCTTGTTCGATCATCCGTATGTCGATGCCGACGCGGCCGGCAAGATCGTCGGTAACGCGGACTTCCAGGCCCAGGCGCTCGATGCGCAGCGCCGCTCGATGGTGCTGCTGCAGAACAACGGCAAGCTGCTGCCGATGACGGCGTCGGGCAAGAAAGTCTGGCTGTACGGTATCGATCCCGCGGTCGCACGGCAATACGGGTATCAGGTCGTCGATACGCCGCAAGCCGCGGACGTTGCGATTCTCCGCGTGAGCACGCCTTATCAGACGCTGCACCCGAACTACATGTTCGGTTCGATGCAGCATGAAGGCAGCCTCGCGTTCGTCGACGGTAGTGCGGACTACGAGGCCATCAAGCAGGCCGCGCTTGCGCCGAAGTCGATCGTGTCGGTGTACATGGATCGCCCCGCGATCCTGACCAACGTGCAGGACAAGGCCACCGCGATCCTCGCCAATTTCGGCGTGACCGATGCCGCGCTGTTCGACGTGCTGACAGGGAAAGGTCAACCGCAAGGGAAGCTGCCGTTCGAGCTGCCGTCGTCGATGGCGGAAGTCGCGGCGCAGCGGGAAGACGTGCCGCACGATACCGCGCATCCGCTGTATCCGTTCGGATACGGTTTGACGTATTGATGCGTTGACGCGTTGTCGATGCCGGCTCGCTGATCGGGGCCGGTATCGACAACCTCGATGACGGGTGCACGCGCATCGCCGCACGAGGGCGAATCGGCCGCGACAGGCGGCCGGTCCCGATCGCTCGCTTCGCCCCATCGACCTTCGGTGCGTGGTACGCCATCGCAGTCATGTCGATCGTTGCCGGCCTTGCGATCACGCTCGCCATGCGTCGGCCGGCCTTGTCCAGCAGCCGGACACCTCATCCTCGATTCCTGCACGACGAACCTGGCCTGCCTGCGCGCACGAACGCAGGCAAGTCATCCACCCACGGCGGCCCTCACGCCCACCGCTTTCCCCGCGAAGAACACCTGACGCCCGGAAAACGTCACGCGGTTCGGCTCCGACGCCTCGATCGCCTGCGCCAACACGGCCTTGAACCATTCGACGAAGGTCCGCAGCTTGTTCGGCATGTGGCGGCTCGGGTAGTACAGGATGCTGACGGGCTTCGCTGGTGACGAACGACCTCGCATGATCTCCGTGAGCGTCCCGTCGTCGAGATAGGGGCGGAGCGCGAAGCGGTAGCCCGAAATGATGCCCAGCCCGGACAGCGCGCACGAGATGAGCGCATCCGCGTCGTTCACCCTCACCCGGCCTTTCGTTGCAACCGGCGCGGCGTGACCGTCGACATCGATCTCCCAGGGCTTCAATCCGGTCCCGTCATCCCATACGGCTGCCACGGTCATGTGGTTTTTCAGCTCGGCGAGCGTACGAGGCTCGCCGTAGCGCGCCAGATACGCCGGCGACGCACACATGACTCGCGTGACGCGTCCCACTTCCTTTGCGACCACGCTGTTCTCCCGGACGGTGCCGATGCGGATCGCGCAATCGACCGCTTCCTGCGCGAAATCGAACGGACCGTCGGAGATGGCCATCTCCACGTCGAGCTTCGGAAACGCTTCGAGCAACGACGGCAGCGCAGGTATCAGCACACTCCGTGCGATCGTCGACGAAAGACCGACCTTGATCCGGCCTTCCGGTATGCGGCTCGCGTTCGCTGCCTCGGCGTTCATGTTGTCGACCTGCTCCAGCACGCGAACACATGCATCGTAGTAGGCGCGACCCTCTTCGGTCGGGCTGACACTGCGCGTGCTTCGATTCAGCAAACGCACGTTGGCCTGCTCCTCGAGACTCCGAACGAGGCGCGACACGGTGCCGGTCGCGAGATGCATGTGATCTGCCGCCCTGGTGAAGCTCAGACAGTCGACCACGCGAACAAAGACTTTCATGGCCACCAGACGGTCCATCACTTTTCCTCCCTGCACATTGCAGCGCGCCGCGATTCGGCGACCCGTTCGTCATGCGATTGACCCGACCGCGCCTGCGCGACGCTCATGGCCCGAGCGATCTGATGCAGCATGCTTTCTCGCTCCTGCTCTGGATTGGATGACCCGATCTTCGACGATTTCGTTACTTGCATTGATGGTCTCACTGATAAGCCACAGTTGCCTCTCATGCAAGACGCCGACATCCAGCCGATACCGACACGAGAAGTGCCGCTTGTCGAAGGCACGGTAGTCACGCCGGCCGAGCGCCTGAACCCGCGCGGGGTCGCGATGCGTCGCACACTCGGCCGGATGCCGCGTTTCCCGATCGAACATTTCGCAGGACGATGCACCGTCGAACGCAGAACGACGATCGACCCGACGCGCGGCCCGCAGCATCGGATGCACGTGGCACGCACGGCGGAGGTTCCGGCGTTCGCCCCCCTGCAAGACACTTGCACCCGGCGCATAGATATATTGCTCTGCGCAGCATTTACCGCACGCCGCCCGGTAAAGAGAATCGCCCTCACCCTTCACTCCGATCCAACCGCGATCGCGAAACCCTCATGGACGCTCATCGCCACGTTCCGACTGCTGCCGCCTCGACTCAAGACAGCCAACCAGATAGCCCGCGAGCCGGCTCGTATCGCCCCATACACAAGCACTGCACCGCCGACGAAGTTCGACTCCTGAAGGCATTGCGGTACTTCAGTACGGACCCGGCGGGCCGCGAATGCGCCGTGCGGATCCTTAAATCGATGGATATCACGGGACGGGCCATTTCGGCATTTGCGCGACTGTCGCTCTACATGTCGTCCAATACCGCGAACGTGAGGTTGCTCGGCCCCGCCTCTCCGTACGTCACCTCGGATGAACTCGACATGATTGCGCGACTCGGTCGGCTTTCGCGCGACGATGCCGATGCGGAAAAGATGCTCCCCGCCGACGCGGGGCCCTTCCGGGACACACTGCAACGATGCGGCTCGCTGTTGAAGGATGCCGGCGCCCGATTTCCGAAGCGGAGCCTCGCACCGTACAGGTCCAGGCAGGCCCGGCACCTGCCGATCGATCCCGTGCAACCCGTCGACCGGCAGCTCAGGGAAATACACGTCAGGCGCGTCGAACAGATATCCCCCGGCATCCGACGGGTGACATTCCACGGCGATGCGCTGCAAGACGTCGAAATCACCGGCATCGCGCAATGAGTCAAGGTATTCGTGACCCCGGAGAACGATGTCGCATCGATCGGCCGGGCATTGACGATCCGGCGGTATCGCGCCGCCCAATCGGAGATGACCATCGATTTCGCGATGCACGGCAACGGCCCGCTCTCCACGTGGGCCGCACGCGCCCACGCGGGTGCAACCGCACGGATTGCCGGGCCACGTGGCGGATACGCGATCGATCCGGCTACGGATTCGATCCTGTTGACTGGGGACCTCGCGGCCCTCCCGGCCATTGCGACGTTCATCGAGGCGTTGCCCGCACACGTTCATGCGCAGGTCGTCGTCCAGCTCGACAATCCGGACGATCGCCATGTGCTGCCCCGGAACGAACGCACCTGCGTCACGGTGATCGCCAATGCGCAGGAACCCGCGCCAGGCACCCATCTGCTGCAAGCGATCGACGCACTGAACCTGTCGATGCGCAACGTCGAAGGTTGGATATTCGCGGAGACCGCGACAGCACACGGTGTCCTGCAGGGGATGCTCCGCCGCCATGCCTCGATCGCGACTGCCATTCACTCGGTCGGCTATTGGAAAGCCGGCGAGGCCGGTTACAAGGATCTGTGCGCCGGCTGAACGACTGGTGCTCGCGTCGCTCACCGCCGCGCGACGAACGCACGCCCCCTTCCAATACGAGACAGGCATGCAATGCATGCCGCTCCGGAGTATCCAATGAGAGCATCCCGCTTCTTCATCCAGACCCTGAAAGAAGTTCCGGCAGACGCGGAAATCGCCAGCCATCGATTGATGATGCGCGCCGGCATGATCCGCCGGCTTGCCGGCGGCATCTATCACTATCTTCCACTCGGCCTTCGCTCGCTGCGCAAGATCGAGGGAATCGTTCGCGATGAAATGAATCGTGCCGGCGCGCTCGAGGTCTCGATGCCGGTCGTTCAGCCTGCCGAACTCTGGCGGGAATCGGAACGCTGGAACGAATACGGCCCGGAACTGCTGCGATTCAAGGATCGAAAGCATGGCGACTTCGTGCTCGGCCCGACCCACGAGGAAGTCGTGACTGACCTCGTCCGTCACCAGATCCGCAGCTATCGCCAATTGCCGCTCAACCTGTATCAGATCCAGACGAAGTTCCGCGACGAGATACGCCCGCGCTTCGGCCTCGTGCGTGGACGCGAATTCGTGATGAAAGACGCCTACTCGTTCGACCAGGATCTCGACGGGCTGAAACGGTCGTATCGGAACATGTTCGATGCCTATCACCGGATCTTCTCCCGCATGGGGCTGACGTTTCGCGCAGTTGCCGCCGACAACGGCTCGATAGGCGGCACCGGGTCACACGAATTCCAGGCGATTACCGACACCGGCGAGGATCGGATCGCATACTGTCCGACGTCGATGTACGCCGCGAATGTCGAAGCGGCGGAAGCGCTGTCGCTGTTACCTGCGAGACGCGCGCCCTCCGAGCCGATACGCCGGCGCGCGACACCTGGCTTGCCGGATTGCGCAGCGGTTTCGACGCATCTCGAGATTCCGCTCGAACGCATCGTCAAATGCATCGTCCTGGCCGTGCCCGGCGCTACCGATCGCGCGCCATCCATCTGGCTGTTGCTGCTGCGAGGCGACCACGCATTCAACGACGTCAAGGCTGAAAAATTGCCGATGCTGTCCGGCTTCCGCATCGCGTCGGATGCGGAGGTTCGCGCCACGATCGGCGCGTCGCGCGAACACATCGGCCCGATATCGCCCGCAAAGCCGGTCAGGATCATGGCCGACCGAACCGTCGCCAACATGAGCGATTTCGTGACCGGCGCCAATGAACGCGGCCAGCATTTCTGCGGAGTCAACTGGGGACGCGATCTTCCCGAGCCGGATTTCGTCGCCGACATTCGCGAAGTATGCGCAGGCGACCCCTCGCCGGACGGAGGCGGGCGCCTCGAGATTTGCCGCGGGATTGAAGTCGGCCACGTGTTCCAGCTCGGAACCCGGTACTCGGACGCGATGCGCGCGACCTGCCTCGACGAAAACGGTGTTCACCTGCCGATGATGATGGGCTGCTATGGGATCGGCATTTCCAGAATACTCGCCGCTGCGGTCGAACAGCACTACGACGATCGCGGCATCGTATGGCCGCACACCATTGCCCCTTTCGAAGTCGTTCTGTGTCCAATTGCCTACCACCGCACGGCAATCGTGCGCGAGCACACCGATCGCCTCTACGACGCGTTGATCGCGAACGGCATCGACGTCATCGTCGACGACAGGTGCGAGCGGCCCGGTGCGATGTTCGCCGACTGGGAATTGATCGGTATCCCGCATCGACTGGTCATCAGCGAGCGCGGGCTGTCCGACGGACGGATCGAATATCAGGCGCGTCACGACACTGTCCCGTCATCGTTCACGAGCCCCGACCACGCACTGAACGCCCTGTCGCGGATGCTCCGGAAGCCGCCGTCGAACACCGCACAACCGAACCGGGACCTTCATCCATGACCGACCCGCTTGCCGATGCTTCCTGGCAACCCAGAAAGCGACCGAGCCAGGACCGTTCCGCCAAGACCTTCGACGACATCCTCGCCGCGGCGCGCAAGGTATGGACCGAGCAAGGCCCGCGCGGATACACCACCAACGAAATTGCCCGCACGGCGGGCATCAGCATCGGATCGCTGTACCAGTACTTTCCGAACAAGGATGCCATCACGTGGACGCTGGTCGAGATCGAGACCGACGCACTGGTGACGGATCTGGCCGGCCGGCATGCCCATGCGGCCGGTCGCGCCGGGATAAGACATCTCGTACTGGCCTTCGCTACCCATCGTGCCCGGCTTCGCGTACTGGAAACCATGGCGAATGCCGGCGCAGCGCGCGCGCGCGGATCTGCCGATTCTCGATGCGAAGGCCCGGTCCGTTCGATGATCCGGAACGTCCTCGACAACGACGATCGTCTGCAGGTGAATGAGGCGGAGGTGGTCGCGCGGGACATCGTCGCCATCGTCGCCGGCATCGTGGACGCCGCGAACGATGCCGGCGAGGCAGATCCGTCGTTCCTTGGCCGCCGCATCGAATGTGCCGTATTCGGCTACCTGAACGCGTGCCAATACGCACTTCGGTAACCGACCGCCCGCCCACCGTCCTCCAGCACGACATCTGCTTCGATGCGACAGATCATTCTCGACACTGAAACCACCGGCCTGAACGCGCGCAACGGCGACCGCATCGTCGAAATCGGGTGTGTGGAACTCGTGAACCGGCGGTTGACCGGCAACACGCGGCATTTCTACGTCAATGCCGATCGCGACAGCGATCCGGAAGCGCTCGCCGTCCACGGGTTGACCACCGGGTTCCTGCGTGACAAGCCACGGTTCGAGGAAATCGCCATCGACCTCCTGGCATTCGTCCGCGATGCCGACGTGATCATCCACAACGCACCTTTTGACGTCGGCTTTCTCGATGCCGAACTGAGACGGGCCGGCCTGCCGCTGCTGGCCGCGCATTGCCGCAGGATCATCGATACGCTCGCGCTCGCCAGGCAGATGTTTCCCGGCAAGCGGAATTCACTCGACGCGTTATGCGAGCGCCTGGAGATCGACAATACGCATCGGACGCTGCATGGCGGACTGATCGACGCCGAACTGCTCGCCGGCGTATACATCGCGATGACGCGCGGCCAGGAAAGCCTGCTCGTCGAGCCGGCTGTCGACGAGCCCGCCGATGCCTGCCGCACGATGCCCGCGATCCGTCGAGCCGCGCTGGAATTGCCCGTGGTCTTAGCCACGGACGGCGAAATGGCCGCGCACGAGGCCGTGCTGGACGACATCGAGAATACGACGGGAAAAACAAGCGTGTGGCGCCATTTCGCGCCTCCGGAGCCGGGTCGCTGACCCGGCTCCGGATACTCGATGCCGCGCGTCAGTCGCGATGGTCGCGCGAGCCGACCTTCCAGTAACCCTTGCTGACGACGCGCGACCGGTCGACGTTCTGATGCTCCAGCCAGAACGCACGCCAGTTCCTGACCCAGGTCGCTTCGCCGGCCATCCAGACCTGCCCCGCGCCGCGCAACGACGCGATCGTCGTCAGCAGCGGATCGGTCGCTTCGAGCGAATACGCGCGTTCGAACGCGTAACGCCACTGGATATCGACATGCGCGCCGGACTGCACCGGCTGTCGCTCCCCCTCGTCGTCGACGACAAGCAGCGCGTGCGCGTGCAGGCCCCGAGGCAGGCTCTCCAGGATCGATTGAGCGGCGGCCAGCGCACTGGCATCGGCGGCAAGCCAGATCCACCTTGTATCGGATTGCAGATCGAACCCGCCATGACGCGGCCCGGCGATGCCGACCTGATCCCCTCTGCGTGCGAGGCGCGCCCAGTCCGACACGGCCCCGTCGTCACCCTGGTCGCCGTGCAGCACGAAGTCGATGTCGAGCGTGCCAGCCGTCGCGTCGACGCGGCGAATCGTATAGGCACGCCCTTCCCGACCGGCGGGAAATACCTTGACCCATGCGGCGGGATTGCCGACGCCGTCCGATTCGAGCCATGCGGCAAGATCGGGGCCGCCGAGCACCAGCCGCCTCATGCGGGGCGTGACTTCGATGGCCTGAAGCACGATCGCGTTCACTCGCTCGCGAGGCGAGCGTCGGAAAAACTGAAGATCCATGATGGACTCCTGCATAGTCGGAAATTCAAACCGAAACGGATGAAACGAACGCAGCGACGAAGCGGCCGCCGCACTGGCCGGCCGCGGCGCCGCCGAGTCAGTGCGCCTTCTTCGGCGACCGGGCGAGCCAGACGATTCCGATCGACAGCGTGAAACCGAGGCTCGATATCAGGAAGAAATCGTTGAGCGACAGCATGTTGGCCTGCACGATCAGCGCGTGCCACACCACCGCCCACGCCTGCTCGCCGGACACGCCGCCCGAATGCAACGCATCGATCGCGCCGGTCACGCGGTCGTGGTATGGCGTCAGCGTATCGACGAGCGCGTTCTGGTACACGCGCGAGCGCCGGTCCCAGTACGTCTGCGCAAGCGACGCGACGAGGCTGCCGGACATCATGCGAATCGCCGTCTGGAGCCCCGATGCGGCCGCCACGCGCTCGGGCGGAAGGCCCGCGAGCGACAGCGCGACGAGCGGCGTGAGGAACATCCCGATGCCGACGCCCTGCGCGAGACAGGTCAACGCGATCGTGCCGGCGCCCACGTCCGTCGTCATCGACGAGCGCCACCACGCGACGAGTGCCCACGCAACGAACGCAAGACTGGCGAACACGCGGGCGTCGCCGCGCTGCACCCACCTGCCGAGCAGCGGCGCGAGCAGGATGCCGAACACGCCCATCGGCGCGGTGACGAGGCCGGCCCACGTCGCGTTGTAGCCCATGTCGGTCTGCAGCCACAGCGGAATCAGCACGAGCGCCGCGAAGTACAACCCGAACCCGACGCCGACCGCGATCGTCCCCATCGTGAAGTTGCGATGCCTGAACAGATGCAGATCGATGATCGGATGCTTCTCGCCGAGCTCCCAGACGACGAAGAAGATGAAACCGAGCGCAGAAAGCGTGGCCGTCGTGACGATCACCGGCGAAGCGAACCAGTCGAGAATGCGCCCTCTATCCAGAGTGATCTGCAGGCAGCCGACCGCGACCGCGAGGAACGCGAGGCCGACGACGTCGACAGGCAGCTTCGCCGCCGGCGTATCGCGGCCCTTGAACAGGACCATCGTCGCGACGACGACGAACACGCCGACCGGCGCGTTCACGAGAAAGATCCAGGGCCAGCTGTAGTCGTCCGTGATCCAGCCGCCGAGCACCGGTCCGGCCACGGGGCCGGCCATGTTCGTCATCGCCCACATCGCGACGGCAAACGTGCGCTTGTTCGGCGGAAAGATCGCGACGAGGAGCGCCTGGCACAACGGCACGATCGGCCCGGACACCATTCCCTGCAGCACGCGCGCGATCAGCAACGACTCGAAGTTCGGCGCAAGCCCGCACATCACCGACGCGACCGTGAACGCCGCGACCGACATCACGAAGAGCCGAACCTGCCCGAACCGCCGCGACAGCCAGCCGGTGAGCGGAATACAGATCGAGTTGGCGATGGCAAAGAACGTGATCGCCCATTCGCCGATCTCCGGGCTCACGCCCAGGTTGCCGGAAATCGTCGGAATCGATACGTTGGCGATCGTGATGTCGACCACCGCCATGAAAGAAGCAAGACTGACGGCGGCCGCTGCGAGGATCAGGGTCGCCCCCGACAGGGGTTCGATGGGCCGGAGGGCGGCGGCCGTCATTTCCGCTCTCCGGCGCTGTCCGCGATGGCGTCGGCGGCATGCCGGTCGGCGGCCTTCTGCTGCTCCGCGTAGAGCGCGCTGCGCTCGGCCGACACGGCCCGCTTGATGTCCTTGCCGGACGGGCATCGGCTGGTATCCACGTCGACTTCGGCCGACAGGCCGATTCGAAGCGGATGGCGCGCGACCTCGTCGGGATTCAGCCGGATGCGGACCGGTACGCGTTGCACGACCTTGATCCAGTTGCCGGTGGCGTTCTGCGCGGGCAGCAGCGAGAACGCCGCGCCACTGCCGGCCTCGATCTCTTCCACCGTGCCGTGGTAAGTCATCCGGCTACCGTAGATATCGGCCTTGACGGTTGCCGGCTGCCCCGCGCAAATACCGTCGAGCTGCACCTCCTTGAAGTTCGCGTCGACCCACAAGCGGTCGAGCGGCACGACGGCCATCAGGCGATCGCCGACCGCCACGCGCTTGCCGAGCTGCACGCTGCGCTGCGCGACCATGCCGGACACCGGCGAGCGGATCGTCGTGCGCTCGACGGCGAGCGCTGCGGCGCGAACCCGCTCGAGCGCGACGCGAACGTCCGGGTGATCGTCGACGTCGGTGCCGCGAATCTGGGCAAGCGCCTCGGCATGCGCCTGTTCTGCCGCGGTGACGGCCGCCTGCGCGGTCCGTACCGTGTCGGCTGCATGGCGCGCATCCTCCTCGGTCACCGCGCCCTGCCCGACGATGCCCTGACGCGCGCGCAGGTCGGCCCTGGCGCGATTGAGTTCGGCCTGCCGCAATTCGACCATCGCCACGGCCTGCGCCTCGGTTGCGAACAGCCCGCGCACGCGGCGGATCGTCCGGGCGAGTTCGGCCTGAGCGGAGTCGAGCGCGATGCGCGCATCGCTGGAATCGATCTCGACCAGCGTCTGGCCGGCCTCGATACGCTGCGAATTGTCGGCAAGCACGGCGGCCACGGAGCCGGCGACCTGCGGCGTGATCATGACTACGTGACCGTTGACGTAGGCGTTGTCGGTCGAGCGCGTCGTATCGCCGGAAAACAGATGCCACGCGCCCCATGCGACGGCGGCGACGATCAGTACGCCGCCGATGACGGTCATCCGTCGGCGACGGGTCGTCGAAGCGGGCGTGGGGGAAGTTTGATGGGTGTCAGTCATGATCAGCCTGTGCGGAAATAACGGAGGAAGCCGGTGCCCATGCACCGCCAAGTGCCCGGACCAGCGAGATCTGCGCGCTCGAGACCTCGGCGTCGATCTCGGCCGTGCGTCGCTGGCTGACCAGCCAGGCCGTTTCGGTGGCGAGCAGATCGTTCGCATCGGCAAGGCCGCTGCGCTGTCGGGCGCGTTGCAGCTCGACGACATGCGCCCAGTGGCTTTCGGCCGCCAGCGCCTCCTGCCGGCGCTGCCGCGCGGCCTTCACTGCCGCGATACCGTCCGCAACCTGCTGGAGCGCCGCGACGACCGTCGCGTTGTAGGCGCCAACCGCTTCGTCGTATTCGGCGACGCGACCCGCGAGATTGGCGCGCAAGCGCCCGCCTTCGAAGATCGGCAGCGTCACGGCCGGGCCGGCGCTCGCGCTCGCACTGCTCGCGCGCAGCAGGTAGCCGATGCCGAGGCTCTGGAATCCCGCGAACGCAACCAGGTTCACGTCCGGATAGAACGCGGCCTTCGCCACGCCGATTTCCTTCGCCGCGGCTTCGACGGCACTGCGCCGTGCGGCGACGTCCGGCCGGTAGCCGAGCAGCGTCGCAGGGACGTTCGACAGCGGCGCGGGGTCCGCCGCATGCCGCAGGGACGGGCGCGCGAGCGTGTCCGCGAACGCGGGTGTCTTGCCGAGCAGCGCCGCGATTTCATGACGCAGCCGTGCGATCCGGTCGTCGTCGCGTGCGATCTCCGCGCGCGTCTGCGTGGCCGCTTCGCGCGCGACGGCCGCATTGATGTCGGTCGAGAGGCCGGATTTGCGGCGGACCTCCAGCAGATGCAGCACGCCATCCCGGCGCGCGAGGCCCTGCACCGCGACGTCGCGCTCGCGATACGCGGCATCGAGCGTCAGCCACGCGGCGGCGAGCGACGTCTGGAGCACGAGCTTCGCGTCCGCCGCTTCGAAACCGGCGGCGTCGCGCCGGAACTGCGCCGCCTCCGCGGCCTTGCGCCATTTGCCCCAGAAATCGAGGTGATAGCGCAGATCCGCGCCGATCGCGCCGTCGCTGCCGGTGTTGTCCGCGTACCGCGCCGAATAGGTGTAGTGGCCGGGAAACCGGTCGATGCTGGCCGATGCCGATCCGTCGATCGTCGGCAGCAGGTTCGCAGCCGATGCCGCGCCGGCCGCGGACGCCGCGCGCAGCCGCGCCTGCGCCATCTGGATCGACGGGGCATCGCGTTCGGCCGCGTCCATCAGCGCATCGAGTTGCGCATCGCCGAATACGGCCCACCACTTCGGCGCGGCTGCGTTCGTGGCGGCGGACTGCGCGGCCGCGGCAATCGCGTGGCCGGCATCGAGCGATGCCGGATCGTATGCGGCAAGCGACGGCTGCACGTCGTTGCCGCTCGCGCAACCGGCCAGCATGGCGGCAACGATGGCGCTCAGTGCCGCTCCGGCGAGCGGGCCGCGCGAACGGCAAGCGTCACCGCGACTGTGTTGGTTGTCGACGTCATCGCGGAAAAAGCGGTGTGTCGCCGCCTCCGGATGCCGCGAGTCGAGGAGCGTGTCGATTTTCAATCTCCGGTTGGATGAGTTGGCTCAATCCTGGATCACCGGATGGATTGCATGAATAGATCAGGTGATAAGTAATAGTTGCGAAATCGGCAATCCACGCGTGCCGTTTCGACGCGCGCCCGGCATGGACGAGCGCCCAGCCAGGCCAGCCGGATCGACAGACACGGTCGGCCCGCACGTCGACGCGCCTGGGTCGCCCTGAAGCGGCGGGACGGCGCAATGCCCCCGCGATCGTTCCTGCTTGCAGGAAATGCCCGAATCTCCGATCATTCCACCGCTTGCAAAAATCATCTCAGCGACAAGCCATAGTTACCCAAAATGCAATCCATCGACTTCAACCTGCTGCTGGCCCTCGACGCCCTTCTTACCGAGGGCAGCGTGACGGCCGCCGCCGAGCGGCTGAATTTGAGCGTGCCCGCCATGAGCCGCACGTTGAACCGGATTCGCGACATGATCGGCGACCCGCTGTTCGTCCGCGCCGGACGAGGACTGGTGCCGACACCTCGCGCGGAAGCATTGCGCGAAGGAGTGCATGCGGTCGTACAGCAGGCCACCGACCTGCTGCACAAGACCGAAACGTTCGATTTCCAGGACCTGCGCCGAACCTTCACGATCCGGGCGGACGACGGCGCGATCGGGACACTCGGCCCTGACGTGCTGCAATCGCTTCAGAAGATCGCGCCGCTCGTGACCATTCGCTTCACTGCGCAAGGGCGGCAGGATATCGTCGCGCTACGGGAAGGGCTGATCGACCTGGACATCGGCGTGATCGACGACCTCGGGCCGGAGATCGTTCGGCAGACGCTGCTTCATGACCGCTTCGTCGCGGTTTTCCGTGCCGGACATCCACTGGCGAAAAAGAAGCGCGTCAGCCCGGAAGACTTTGCGAAGTACGGGCACGTGACGGTCTCGCGTCGAGGATTGCTGGTCGGGCCGGTTGACATCGAACTCGGCAAGCTGGGCCTCTCCCGCCGCATCCAGGCAGTCGCACCGACCTTCATGGAAGCGCTCGCCATTGCACGGAATACGGATCTGATCGCGACGGTCGCGGATCGACTGACCGAGAAGGCGCGACATGACATGGAGCTGCGCGAACTGCCGGTGACCACGTCGCGCATCACGATCTCGCAGGCATGGCACCCGCGCTTCAATGCAGATCCGGGGCACCGGGCGATGCGGCGCCTGATCCACAAGATTTGCCAGACCGGTGCCGCGGCCAGCAGCGATTGAAACCAGGGCCGGACGTACGTCGATCACACGTTGTGTTGTGCGTGGCCCGGTTGCCGCGTGTCAATTTGAAAGCATCTTCAACGGCAAGGAAGATTGAACCAGAGCCATCGGGGGTGCCGATACGCGCGATCCCTTCAACCCATCGGTCACGGCCGCAGCGATCGCGCGCGATGCACGAACTGCATGCCCGATTCCTTGCACGGCCTCGAGTACGCGATCGTTCACGAGGCAGCGTCCGCCGATGTCACACCGATGCCCACGGCGGCTTTGGCGTGAACTGCGCCTCGATCCATTGCTTGAAAAGCTTCAACTTCGCCGGCGTGTGCTTGATCGACGGCGTCACCAGGTACACGCCCGAACGCTCGTCGAGATGCCATTGCGGCAGCACCCTGACGAGCCGCCCCGATGCGAGATCCCTGCTCATCAGCCAGTCGCCGCCAGCCACGATGCCCACCCCGCGCACCGCGGCGAGAAGCAAGGTCGAGTTCTCGTTACTGGAGAGGTTGCCGCGCACGGTAACCGCCTCCGTCTGGCTTCCGTTCGAGAGCTTCCACGCGGGATAGGTGGCAAGACCGGTGAACCCGAGACAATTGTGGCGACTCAAATCACGCGGCGTTTCCGGTACCCCACGCGCCCGCAAATACGCCGGTGAAGCACAGAGAATCCTTTGGTGGTCGCAGAGCTTCCTGGCTCGTAGCACGCTGTCGTGCAGGCTGCCCACACGAATCGCCGCGTCGAAACCCTCGCCGATGATGTCCGCAAACTGTTCCGAGTATTCCACGTGAACGATCAGATCGGGATGGGCCAATGCAAACTCGGCAATCAATGGCGCCAGCCACATCCGCCCGAGCGCGCTCGGGACGGCGAGACGAAGCGACCCCGTCGCCCGAATCGCCGTTTCAGAGGCTTCCCGTTCAGCGTCCGTCAGTACCGCCTCCGCTTCGCGCAATCGCTGGATGAAGCGGGCTCCCGCTTCGGTAAAGCGGACATGCCGTGTCGATCGCTCGACCAGCCGGACGCCAAGCCTCGCCTCGAGCTCCGAGACACGCTTCGAAATCACGGTCGGATGTCGTTGCAGAATCTTCCCGGCCTGCGCAAACGTACCGCCGTCATGCAAGGCCAGCAGCGCGCCGATTTGATCCGCGTACTGACTTCCGAATGCACTCATCGTGGTGGCAGATGACATACGTCGCCGTTGAATCGGCTTCCAGTAATTTCAGGGTTTCAGTATAACGGCCCCTTCCGTTTTACCCTGCTGCAGCAGTGCGTGGGCTTTCCGCACATCGGCGAGCGGGAATATGTGCCGCGGATTGGCGCGAATGAACCCCGCCCGGATCGCGTCGAGCACCGCATGAGCACGCTGCCGATACACGTCGGCCGACGCCGTATGCGCGGCCAGCGACGGCCGAGTCAGATACAGGGAACCCTTTGCGTTCAACGTCGACACGCTGACGGGCGACGGTGCGCCGGAGGTCGCGCCAAACGAAACCATGAGCCCTCGCGGACGAAGGCAGTCGAGCGAGGCATCGAAGGACACCTTCCCCACACCGTCGTACACCACGTCCGCTTTCCGGCCTTCGGTGATGTCGGTCACCTGTTCGCCCAGTGTTGCCGCGTCGAACACCAGCACATGATCGCAACCGGCCTGGCGGGCACGCTCGACGCTCTCCGATCGCGACACGACGCCAATCACATGCGCGCCCAGATGCTTGGCCCAAGGGACCATGATCTGGCCGAGCGCTCCGGCTGCGCCGTAGATGACGACTACACTGCCGTCGCGAACCGGGAAGGTCGTGGTCAGCAGATACTGCGCGGTGATCCCCTTGAACAGTACGGCAGCCGCGTCGTCAAAACTGACGGCGTCCGGAAGCGCGACCAGTCGCTCCGCCGGATATCGTCTGCCGCTTGCATAGGCGCCCAGCGGGCCGGTCGCATAACCGACACGGTCCCCCACGCGGAAATCGGCGACGCCATCGCCCACTTCAGCAACGATGCCGGCGCCCTCGAGACCGAGGCCCGACGGCAGCGTCACCGGCGCATCTCCCCGGCGTTGATTGAGATCGAGCGGGTTGACACCGATCGCCTCTTGCTCGAGCCAGACTTCGCCCGGCCCCGGGCGCTCGCGGCCGACCTCGAGACATTCCAGTACTTCCACGTCGCCTGTTCCAGCGATCCGAACCGTCAATGCCATTCGTCTGCTCCTTGTATTCCGGGAATGAAGCCATCTGCATCTACAGTAAGCACTCGAACCGTGATGATCAATGGCAGCCCATGCAGAGTCATGCTGCATGTACTGCAGCAATGCCGTTCGAGTCGGGCGTGCCGGAGCGCGCCGTCTTGTCCGTCCCGAGTCTGGTCGAAGCACCGAGATGCCGGCAGGCGTCGCGAGACCATTGCGGTTCGCGCGATATCCGCCGAAATCGCTCAGATCGTCTTGATGAAGGGGATGCACCGCGACGTCTTTCCAGACCTGGCGAGAGGCGGGTTCACTCGGCATCGGGAAGGGCAGCAGCGGCCCCGAAACGTGGTGATCGAGTTTGACAGCATGGAAACAGCGCTGGCGTGCTACAACTCGCCGGAATATCAAGCGGCAAAGTCATTTCGCGATGGCAAGGCGGTCGCCGATCTGATGATCATGGAAGGGATCGAATGAACTGCGTCCGCCGCAGGAGATGAAGGAAGATCTGTCGAAGGCGGGTCGGTCTCCCGCAGGGAGCCAGACCACGAGGTTCGGACCGATCTTCCGATGCACGACGCAGTTGCACGAAAGCGCCTCGTCGGCGTTTGGCACTCGAACCTGCTGCCCCGTCAACGATCGCACCGCTGAACGCGACGCCCCGCGCCAGGTTCACGAACCCCTGACGAAACGACACGACCGCGACGAGGCCGGCTCGACTAGGACCTTCGACTCACGCCCTGCCGCTCACCTGCGACGACACGATCGACCCACCCCCGGTAAAACGCGCGGTACTTGAGCACGAGCTTGTCGTACTTGCTGTACGCGCCGCCGCCGTCCGGCTTCATCCCGTTCCAGATCTTGACGTCGTACCCCGCGGCCTGCCGGGTCTGCAGCCCGAACAGCACGTAGTCGATCGCACGGCGCAGGGGGCCGCCCGCCTTCCTGATCGAGATGAGCATGTGCATGACGTTCTTGCCGTCGCTCACCGGCGTCACGCACTGGAGCAGCTTGTATTTGGCTTCACCGTCCAGCGCGACGGTCATGACGCACCCGCCGGGGTAGCCGTCGAAGTGCAGGTTCATCTGCGACATGTTCAGCCCGAGCGCACGCGACAGCATGCCGAGCGGCCCGAAGTACCGGTTCACGGTGAAGTCGATCCCGGCGCCGAACCACGCGCCCGCCCGCGCCAGCGACTCGACCTCCGGCCACGGGCGCCAGTCGTCGAAGAGCTTGAGCTCGAACGCCGAGATCGGGAGCGCGTGGACGGGGTGCGCATGCTGCGCGTCGTAGAAGTTCTCGACGATCCGCAAGACCGCCGTCGTCGTCTCGAACGCGAAGTGCAGGTGCATGAAGTCGCCGTTGTCGACGTCGGCCGCGGCGATTTCAGGCAGCGGATGCAGCGGCTGCGGGGAGCCGTACCAGACCCACACGTAGCCGTATCGCTCGACGGTAACCAACGTCGGCTGGCGCGCCCCGCGCGGGACAGGCTCCAGCCGGCGCACCTCCGTGCTGTGGCCGGGAATGTGAACGCACTGGCCCTGCTCGTCGTACCGCCAATGGTGAAACGGGCACTGGATGCACCCGTCCTTCACCTGCCCGTCGGCCAGGTTCGCGCCGAGGTGCGAGCAGTGGCGGTCCATCACCACGGCCCGCCCTCTCGCGCCGCGCCACGCCACGCACGGCCGGCCGAAGAGCGTCAACTCAACCGGCTTGTCCTTGAGCTCGTCCGAGCGCATCGCGACGTACCAGCTCGCGGCGAGCCGCGTGGTCGCGTCGTACGCCCCCGCCGGATGCGCGCCGGCATCCGCTTGCTGCAATTGAAATTGAACGTCGTCCATGTTTTCGTGGCGGTGTCGGCCGGCTACTTCAGCGCCAGCCCGATGCGGGTCGTGACGTACGCCCTGAGCAGCGCGAACATCGGGTTGTAGTCGAAGTACTTCTTCACCTCCGCCGGCGCGCTGGTCTGCGTCCAGTGCAGCAGCTTCATCGCCGGCACCAGGCTGTACTTCGAGTTGTTGAGCTGCGGCCTGGCCCCGGTGATGCAGTACCCGAAGCCGAACATCGGCTTGGCGAATTCCCGTTCGTTGATGAGGACGTGAATCCGCGCCGCCGCCTCCCCGGCCGGCTTGCGCCCGGCGCTCACGGCCTCGACCTCGGCTTTGGCGTCGTTGAACAACTGGTAGTACCCCTCCATGTCCGCGCACAGGAACCCGAGGTACGGGGCGTTGTCGTCGAGGTGATCGAGGTCACGCTCGTTACGCGACGCACGAAACCTCGCATGGGCCTGCACGAGCCGGAACTGTCCGAGGATCGTGCCGACCGCCCACAGCCGGTGGAACGCGTCCCACAGGCGGAAATCCGAGAACGCCGTGTAACAGCAGCTGACGAAATCGTCGTTGTGGTCCAGAAGCTTCTGCTGCAGGCGCTCGATGTACTCGAAGCGCTCGGGGGAGAAGTCGTCGTCGCGCAGCGCCTTGATGAGGCGCGCCGCGAGCGCGTGGATGGTCACCGCGGTGTTCTCGAGCCCGCGGGAGAAGAGTGGGTCGATGAACCCGTTCGCGTGCAGCATCAGGCAGTAGCGGTCGCCGACGCAGGCGCTCGACGAGAACTGCAGGCGGTCGGTCTTGACCCAGTCGCGCACCGGCACGGCATCGCGGAACTGCGCCGCGATGCTCGGGAACCGCGCGAGAAACTCGTCGAATTCCTGCTGCGCGGGGATGTCCGTTTTCGGGTGAACACGCGGATCGAGCTGCAGGCCGACACTCACCAGGTTGTTGGTCGACCGCGCGTGGTTGTTGAACGGAATCACCCAGAGCCAGCCGCCCTCGAACATGTGGTGCAAGGTCCCCTCGTGCCAGCGCCAGCGCTGCCCCTTGACCTTGAAGATGTCGTCGAACGGCTTGACCCCGAGCATGTGCGTGTAGAGGCTGCGCGAGTGCGTCTTGAAGCGACACGGCTCTTCACGGAGCCCGAACTTCGTCGCGAGCGGCGCGCGCGGTCCCCCGCAGTCGATCATGTACCGGCCGGTGAACCGTTCGCCCTGGGCGGTGGCCACCGCGACGCCGTCCTTGTCGGCATGGTAGTCGGTCACGCTCGTCTTCTGGCGGACCGTGCAGCCGTATTTGATCGCGGCCTGCAGCAGGTAGGCGTCGACGTCCTGCCGGTAATAGTGGCTCTCCGGCCCCCACGGCAGCTCGGGAATGACGCACTGCGTGAACTCCTTCGGGTCGTGCTCCTGGCCGGGCTTGTGGAACACGAAGCCGAAGTTGCGCTTGATGCCCGTGCTCGACGCGACGTAACGCTGCGTCGCATAGAACGACGTGATGTGGTCCAGCTCCGGAATGCCGTAGCGATCGGCGATGATGCGGTTCATCAGGGACGTCTCGGGGATCGACGATTCGCCGATCGTGAACCGTGGGTGCGACGACTCCTCGACGATCAGGACACGAAACTTCTGTTTGGCCAGGATGGCTCCCATCTGGGTGCCGGACATGCCCGAGCCGAGGATGATCACGTCGAAGTGGTTGCTGTCGTGCTCGTTCGCAGTGCGCTTCTGAGTCATGGGGGCAAGCTCTCCTGGTGAGATGAAACACATGGCCGCGCGCGTCGGGCGTCAGGTGTCAGGCGTCGGGTGTCAGGGCTCGTCGAGCGCGGCGTGCAGGCGGGCCCGCACGGCCCGCGTGAGCGTGAGCAGATCGCCGAGCATGCTGGGCGCATACCCGCCGCTGCCGATCGCGGGGCCGCTTTGCCCGGCTTCGTACGTGCGCTCCGCCAATTTGAGGTGAGGCGCCCGGAAGTGCAGCAGGATCTCGAGGACCCGCTCGAGGGCAGCCAGCCCCGCCCCGACGGGTTCGCCCCGCACGCGCGCCGCCTGCGCCTCGCCGAGCACGCGGTCGACAAGCGCCGGCCTCCCGGCGAACCGGGCGTAGACCGCCCTGAACGCGGGAAGCACGTACGGCAGATACGTCTCCTTGAATTCCAGATAAGCCGGGTGATCCGACTGCGAGCCCCACAGGACGTGCTCCAGCACGAAGAGGGGCATTTCGACGGCCCCGGGGCCGAGGTAGCTTTGGCCCCCGACTCGAATCGGTTCGTAGAAGGGGCGGAGCTCGTCGTAGAACACTTGCGGCGAGATGAAGCGGTAGGCGTAAACGATCGAGTCGACCATCTTCTGAAGGTAGGCCGCCAGCTCGACGCACCCTTCCTCGAACGCGGGCGACCGCAGCGGCACGTCGGACAGCTCGACTGTCAGCGCGATGGCCGCCTCGAGGGACGCCATCGAGATGCGCACGCTCTCGAGCAGGTGCGCTTCGTCGCTGAGCCCCGAGTAGCTCCGCTGCGCGTCGGCCGCCGCGGGGTTCCAGACCGTCACATGCAGGAGCGTCTCGCGCGGCGGCAGGTCGGTCACACGCGCCAGGTCGAGCAGCACCGGCTCGAGCCCGGGCACCACGTCCACGGGCTCGTGTCCGTGCCGCTTGAGCGATCCCAGGAAGAACCCGATGTCCCGCATCGCGGCGGCGGCTTCGACGAAGCCCCAGCCGGACGGCACGCCGCGCGCCGGAAGGAAATCGCGCAACAGGCCGACGATGCCGGGCACGTCCTTCCTGCGATTCAGGCCCGGCAGCTGCAGCACGAGCGCCCTCGCGTGCAGTGGATCGCAGGCCGCCACCGCGGCGTGCGTGGCCGCGAATGCGCCTACCCGGCCCATGGCGCGCTCCACTACTGGATCTCCGGTGCCGCGACCGCCTGCCCGGGCTGGCTGCGAGACCGCCCCGCGCCCTCGCGCAGCGACCGCAGGTAGTCGTAGTTCGTCGGCAAGCTCGTCCGCAGACGATCGGCCTCGCGCCGGATGCGGGCGAACATCGCCTCGGCCTTGTCGATCGACTCCGGCCGGTGCCGCAGGAGCGGCAGCGACCGGTCGGGCAGCATCCCCAGGCCGGCAAAGATGCAGTAGTAGTTGCCGTTCAACCAGAAGTTCTTGAATTCGAAGTCGAACGTTTCGTAGTACGTGGCATCGTCGAACGACGTGGTGGTCAGCGGCAGCCCCGCCTTGTAGCGTTCAACCTTCTCCTTGATGGCGTCCGAGAGCCGCAGGTCGTGCCGGTTCGCGCGCCAGAACGGTGTGTCTTCGCGCGACGTGGTGAAATAGTGTGCCTGCACGAAATCCCGGCAGTCGTCGAACATGTAGACGATCTCGGCGTTGAATGCATCGCTCAATCGCGGATCGAACGACGTGTCCGGGAAGTGCTTCACGAGCTGGTAAAGCGCCGCGTAGATGAAGTAGATCCCTGTCGACTCCAGCGGCTCCAGAAAGCACGACGACAGCCCGATCGCGACGCAGTTGTTGACCCACGCCCGCCCGTTGCGCCCCACCCGGAACTTGATCTGGTTGAGCGGCTGCTTGTCCGAGAGATTCCAGAGATGGAGGAAGTCGGCGGTGGCCTGGTCGCGCGACGTGAACTTGCTCGAGAACACGTAGCCGCTGCCGAACCGGCCCAGCATCGGAATCTTCCAGGTCCACCCCGAGTTCATCGCGATCGAGGACGTGTACGGCTCGATCCCCACACGTGCGTCGTCGTTGGGCACGGCGCTGGCGACCGCGCTGTCGCACAGCAGGTAGTCGGACATGTCGATGAAGGGCTCTTTCAGCGCCTGATTGATCAGGAGCCCCCGCATGCCGGAGCAGTCGATGAACAGGTCCGCCTCCAGCGTCCGGCCCTCCTTGGTGGACAGGCTGGAGATGAAGCCGCGCTCGTCCAGGTGAACCTGCACGACCTCGTCGACCACGCGCTTCACCCCGCGTTCGACGGCCCAGCGCTTCAGGAAATCGGCCACCAGGTGCGCGTCGAAGTGCCACGCGTGGGGCATCTGGCGGGTGCCGTCGGGCAGGCACGGTGCCAGCCTGGCATCAAGCGCGTCGGGCTGCGGATAGCAGGCGTATTCCATCGGCTGCTGGAAGCCCTGTTCGCGCTTGCGCAGCCAGTAGTGGGTCAGCGGCACGCCGTCGCAGTTCGGCACGCTGCCGAACAAATGGTAGAAGTGGTCGTCGCGCGAGCGGTCGGGGGCCTTCCGCCAGTTCACGAACTTGATGGCGGCCTTGAACGCGCCGTTCACCTGGGGCATCCACTCCCGCTCCGGTATCCCGAGGAAGTCGAAGAACACCTTCTGCAAATTCGGGATGGTCGCCTCGCCCACGCCGATACGGGGGATCGCCTCGGACTCGACGAGCGTGATGTTCGCCTGCTGCTGGAGCGCCCGGACGAGGTACGAGGCGGACATCCAGCCCGCGGTGCCGCCGCCCACGATGACGATGTTCTTGATCGGATTGCTCATGACACGGTTCCCATAGGATTTAAAACCCGAATGGACCTCTGTGAGGGTGACCAATTGATCCGCATTCAGAATAGGTTGTCGATTACTTAAATTAAACTGGCATATTTGACAGGATTTTTATTTGACTTCCGCCAGATTTAATTACGCCATCCCAACACTGAGCACCATGCATACATCAAAATAATAACCCCACATTAATCCGGCATTTCGAGCAATTTAGCGGTTAATGAACGATTATTAAACTATCCCCATTTACAATCCCGACGGGCCTATCTGTGAGCAAAACCACATTGCCCAACATGGCCAAGCAAAAATTACACGAGGGGAAATTCAAATTCAGTTGTTGCGGAAATTTCTATATGGAACCTTAAAACATCCGAATCAATATCCATTACCGTTGCATGTTCGCCATGCTTAAATTTGGCTCCAGACTAGTCACGCCTCAGCCTCATAAACCGTAATGATTTAATGAATCAATCTCTCGTAGAATTTCAAAATCTCAAGCACGAGGAAGAAGAGTTGTCAGTGACACGCCCCACACCTATGATTCCCTGACAAATATTCCGGGAACCTGCCTGAACGCTCCGTCGCTCACAGTCATAGCGCCATCCGCAACTTCACGAAGCAATTCGTTGGACAGACGAGGTTAGCCCATGCTGACATTGAGTCCCATGCTAAAAATGTCGTTCTACGCCGCGCTCGTGCTGCTGGTACCCGGGCCGACAAACACGCTGCTGCTTTCCGCCGGGCTCAAGCTGAATCTGCGTGGCGCGTGCAGGCTGGTCGCGGCGGAGGCGTCGGGCTATGTGATAGCCATCACCGTCTGGGGATTTTTCCTCTGGTCGTTGGCGACGCAATATCCGTGGATCGTCAGTTGCGTAAAGTTGATCAGCTCCCTTTTCATCTTCTACCTCGCAGTGAAGATGTGGCTTAAAGGTGCCAACTTTGGCGCTACCGACTCAGCGCCACTGGGGTTCCGGGCGCTTTTCCTTGCGACCCTGATGAACCCCAAGGCTTTGCTGTTTTCAAGCGCAATCTTCCCGGAGTCGGCCTTCAGATCGCTCGAGATCTTCTTGTTGTCGATGGGCGCATTTCTGATCACCCTGATTCCGATCGGACTGCTATGGTCCCGGTCGGGGCGGCTTCTGATCATGAATCGTGCGGAGGGTCGCTTGGCGTCTATCGTGTTGCGGTGCTCTTCGCTCGTGTTGCTGACGTTCGCAGCAACGCTGGCCAGTTCGGTGCTCAATCGATAAGACGGTCATGGCGCGGTCCGGCGGATCCCGATGATCCGCCGGACCGCGTACGCAACCGGAAACCCGAAACCGGCCATTTCCATCCAGCCGCTACACGCGATACCGGAAATACTGCTTGTCGACACACTCGACGCCGCGTCGCCCGTCGGCGAGCATCTCGTTTTCCACGCGCACCGAGCCGAACGGCTCGAACCCAAGCCGCTGGTAAAGCCGGTGCGCGGCGAGCGCATTGCTGTTGCTGCGCACGATGATGTCGCGATAGCCGGGCGCCGCCTCGCCGATGCAGCGCCGTACCAGCGCTTCGCCGAGCCCGCGTGAGCGCCAGTGCGGGGCGACCGCCAGTTCGGCGATCGACATCACCGGCCCGTCGCCGAGCGTGGCGCGCAGCGACACCGGCAATTTGCGGTCGTAGCCCGCTTCGGCGGAGAGCAGGAAACCGGCCAGCGCGTCGCCGGCCACCCACAGATGGCAACGCGCGGCATGCTCGATGAAGAGTCCGTAGCACCGCGTCCCAGTCGCCACCGTCAACCCGGAACGCGCGCGCCGCGCCGTCGTACGTGCGCTCCAGTGCCGCGGCCAGCTCGGGATTCGATCGGTAGGTGAAGTAGACGGTGTGGCCGTCGGCGATCAACGCGTCGACGATCGCGCGTCCGATGCCGCGGGTGCCGCCCGTGACGATGGCGAGCTTCGTCATGCGTCGTGCTCCCAGCTGAGGATGCCGTCCATCACGCCCTGGCCGTTCGCGTTGCGCAGCTCGACGTGCGCGGTGGTGCGCGCTCCGTCCTGCTGCAGGCGTCGCAGGCGCGCGGTCAGGCGTTCGCCCGGCCGTACCGGGCAGATGAAACTGACCTTGCGGAGCGTGAGGGCCGGCGCCGGCCGGCTCGCCTCGATGCCGAGCGCGTCGAACAGCATCGCGATCGCCAGGCTGAGGCTGAACGAACCGGGCAGCACGGGAAACTGCTCGAAGTGCTCGTCGAAGAGCGGTGCGGCGTTCGCCACGTCGATCACGCCGAACAGTTCGCCGGTGATCATGGCCGCCGCCGTCGCGGTGGCCGGCATCATGGCCGTGCTCCCGGCGCGGCGAACGCGGGCACGCGGGCCGGCATCAGCGCGACGAACACGGTACCCGACGCGACGGCCGGGTACATATTGGCATCGGCATTGCGCGCCGACACGTCGACCCGGTATCCGTCGCCGTGCTTCGCGACCGTGCCGGACAGCGCCAGCCGCGGATAGCCGTCGACGCGGTGCAGCGTCAGTTCGCGCAACTGCGCCGGCACCATCAGCGCCGGCGCGCCGTGCATCGTGCGCGACGCCTTGACCGCGAACTGATGCAGCGCCTCGATGACGAGCAACGCCGGCTGTGCGCTCGACCAGTCGCCATATCGCCGCGGATCGGCATCGCCCGCGAAACGCGCGGGATCGGACGGATCCCGGACCACTCGACAAAGAGCAAGAAAGCCAGGCCGCGCTGTCTCGCTCCCCCTCTCAAACCTGGTATCGCTCATTTTTATGCCTTGTTATGTCTATGTTTCGGCTTCTCGCACCCCGGTGACTGCTCTCACGTCGGCCGATGTCGTGCGGATCAAATGCTGATCGGCTGCGAGTGTATCGATTCGTCGCCGGAAGAAACGATCGTGCGACCAATTGCAGAAACGGGCGACGAACCGCGCATGGAGCCGATGGAATGCAACGCGGGGGCCGCCGCCGCCGGACCGCGAACCGCTCGTCGCGCCGGTGCGCGACAGCGCCCGCCGACGCCCGCCGTTCGTCGGGGAGGAATGCCGTTCGTCCGCGCGTTCCGCCGTTCGTCGCACTGCGTCATGCAGGCGCGCGGTTGCCGCTAAGGTGGCGACATCGATCGAATACCCTGGGAGGTGTCCGTGTTGGCGGCCAGCTTGAGTCATGTCACGAAAACCTATGGAACCGGACCGCTCGCGGTCGCGGCGGCCGACGACGCGTCGCTCGAGATTCTCGCGAACCGCTTCACGGTGCTGTCGGGACCGTCCGGCAGCGGCAAGACGACGCTGCTCAACCTGCTCGGCGGCATCGATCGCCCGACGCACGGCGCCATCACGGTCGCGGGCCAGCGAATCGATACGATGCGCGAAAATGCGCTGGCCGATTTCCGCGCGCGCCACGTCGGCTTCGTGTTCCAGTCGTTCAACCTGCTGCCCGTGTTCAGCGCGTTCGAGAACGTCGAATATCCGCTGACCCTGCTGGGCGTCGCCCGCGCGCGGCGACGCGACCGGGTGCTCGCGCTGCTCGACGCCGTCGGCATGGGCGACAAGGCGAATCGCCGGCCCGGCCAGCTGTCGGGCGGACAGCAGCAGCGCGTCGCGATCGCACGCGCGCTCGTCACCGAACCGGCGCTCGTGCTGGCCGACGAGCCGACGGCCAATCTGGACAGCGCGACGGGCGCGGCCATCATCGCGCTGATGCGCACGATGCAGCGCGAACGCGCAACGTCGTTCGTGTTTTCGTCGCACGACCCGCAGGTGATCGCCGCCGCGGACGATGTCGCGACGATCTGCGACGGGCGCGTCGTCGACACCCGTTCGGCCACCCTGCACGAGGAGGCCTGCCAATGAGCCTCTGGGTACTCGCCTTCCGCAACCTGTTGCGCAACCGCCGCCGCTCGTCGACCACGCTGCTCGCGATGGTCGTCGGCCTGACCGCGATCCTGCTGTTCGGCGGCTATGCGCGCGACATCAATTACGGACTCCAGACCAGCTACGTGCGCCAGGGTGGCCATCTGCAGATCCAGCATCGCGACTATTTCCTGTACGGCAGCGGCGACCCCGTTTCGTACGGGATCGCCGACTACCGGAAGATCATCGACACCGTGCTCGGCGATCCCGAGCTCGCACGCGAGGTGACGGTCGTGACGCCGGTGCTGGCGATCAACGGCATCGCCGGCAACTTCGCGGCGGGTGTCTCGCGCACCGTCTCGGGCAGCGGGATCGTCGTGGCCGACCAGAACCGGATGCGACAGTGGAACGACTACGGTTTCGCCGACCGGGCAACGCCCCTCGCGCTGACCGGCAGCGCCGCGAATGCCGCCGTGATCGGCACGGGCGTCGCGCGCGTGCTGCACCTGTGCGACGCGCTGCGGGTACCCGATTGCCGCGATCCGGTGACGGCGGCCCCAGCCGGCGCGTCGGACCTGCCCGACGACATCGCGTCGCTCTCGCAGGCCGAGGCCGCCGCGAAACCCGTGCACCGCAGCGGGCTCGCCCGTCTCGAGCTGCTGACGTCGAACGCGTACGGCGCACCGAACGTCGCCGAACTGTCGGTGATCGCGGCGCAGAAGCAAGGCGTCAAGCAGGTCGACGACCTGTTCGTGCAGGTGCACCTGCCGCAGGCGCAGCAGCTCGTCTACGGCAGCGGCCCGAGTGCGAAGGTGACGTCCATCGTCGTGCAGCTGAAGCACACGGCCGATCTGCCGGCCGCGCGCGCGCGCATCCAGACGCTGCTGCGCACCCGGCTCGCGGGCGAGCCGCTCGAGGTGCTCGGCTTCGCGACGCTGAATCCGCAGTACGGCCAGGTCACCGGCATGTTCGGCGCGATCTTCGGCTTCATCGCGGTCTTGATCGCCACGATCGTGCTGTTCACGGTCGGCAACACCATGAACATGGCCGTGATGGAGCGCACGCACGAGATCGGCACGCTGCGCGCACTCGGCCTGCGCGGCGCCGGCATTCGCCGCCTGTTCGTCTGCGAAGGGTGCCTGCTCGGCATCTGCGGCGCGGTGGCAGGTACCGTCCTCGCGCTGGCGGCGGGTGTCGCGATCAACCGCGCCGGCCTGCACTGGACGCCGCCCGGACAGACCGATCCGGTCGCGCTGTCGGTACGCGTGTGGGGCGAGTTCGGGATGATCGTGCGCTACGCGCTCGGCGTGACGGTGGTCGCGACGCTCTCGGCCTGGCTGCCCGCGCACCGTGCCGCCCGCCTGCCGATCGTGGACGCGCTGCGTTTCGCCTGACCAGGAGCCGCCACCATGAGATTCCCCCTCCCGATCCTGCGCACCGCGGCGATGCTGATCGCGATTGCCGCCAGCGCGGCCGCGGCGACAGAGCCGTCGGCGCAACAGCTGCTCGCGCAAAGCGACGCGGTGCGCAACCCCGACAAGCCGTTCGGCCTGACGACGACGCTGCTCGAATTCCGCAACGGACAGCAGACGGACGCCGAGGTGCTGAAGATCTACTCGAAGGCGGACCCGGCAACCAGCCAGTTCCGCACGCTGGTGCAGTTCGTCGCCCCGGCCCGCGACGCGAACAAGCTGATGCTGAAGAACGGCAACGACCTGTGGTTCTACGACCCATCGAGCCAGGCCAGCGTGCGGATTTCGCCGCAGCAGCGCCTGCTCGGCCAGGCCGCGAACGGCGACGTCGTGACCGTCAACTGGGCAAACGACTACGACGCGTCGCTCGCGGGCGAGGAGAACGTGGCGGACGGCGAACACCAGACCCGGCACTGCTATCGGCTGCACCTGACGGCGCGCGCGCCGGACGTCACGTACCACGCGATCGACCTGTGGATCGCGAGCGATACGAAGCGGCCGGTCAAGGCGCGCTTCTTCGCGGCAAGCGGCAGCGTGCTGAAAATCGCGTACTACCGGCACTACCAGGATCAGCTGGGCGCGGCGCGGCCGACGGAAACCGTCATCATCGACGGGCTCGATCCCGGCTGGGTCACGGTGATGCGCTACACCGACTACGCGTGGCGCGACATTCCGGACGCGTGGCTGCAGCGCGCGTACCTGTCCCGCTTCAAGGCCGACTAGACGATGGCGCGATCCCGGGTCGCGGTGCTGGTCTGCGCGGCGGGCTTCGCCGCCGCGCAGACCGCTCTCGCGGCCGACGACGCGGACGGCGACGCGCTGCGGCTCGCCGACACGGCGACGGCGGCGCCCGTGACGCCGAGCAACTGGCGCGGCACGTTCGAGGCCGCCGTCGCGAACTACACGGCGGCGAGCCAGACCGGGCCCGTGACGCTCAACGACAACGCGCGCGTGTCGAACACGCTGTCGTACGACGGCACGTCCGGCAACTGGCGGGCGATCGTGTCGAATCGCTTCGATGCGGGATGGCGCGCGGGCACGTCGCAGTACAACGCGGTCGACACGCTGAAGCAGGCTTACGTGAGCTGGCAGGCGAGCCCGAACGCGATCGTCGACGTCGGCCGCGTGAACCTGCGCGAAGGCGTCGCATCGGGCTTCAATCCCACGGACTTCTTCAAGGCCGGCGCGCTGCGCTCGGTCGTGTCGATCGATCCCGAGAGCCTGCGCGAAAACCGGCTCGGCAGCGTGATGGCGCGCGGGCAGCTGCTGTGGAGCAGCGGCTCGATGACGGCCCTGGTGTCGCCGCGGCTCGACACGCATCCGAACGAAGCAACCTTCAATCCCGATCTCGGCGCGACGAACGCGCGCACCCGCTACATGCTGAGCGGGTCGCAACGGCTGTTCGGCAACTTCTCGCCGCAGTGGTTGCTGTACGGCGGCGAAGGCATCGCCCCGCAGCTGGGCGTGAACGCGACCACGCTGATCGACAATGCGACGGTCGGGTTCCTCGAATACGCGATCGGCCGCGGCAGCGCGGTCGCCGATTTCTCGCATGCCGCCTCGTCCTGGACCTCGAAGCTCGCGACGGGCGTCACCCATACCTTCGCGAACAAACTGTCGCTGACGCTCGAATACGACTACGACGGCGCCAGCGCGAGCGCCGCGGCATGGCGGGCGCTGCAAAACGATCCGTCGCGATACTGGCGCTATCGCGACTCGGCGAGTATCGCGCAGGAGCTGATGACGCGGCGCTCGCTGTTCGTCTATGCATCGATGCCCGACGTCTTCGTCCAGCATCTGGGGCTGACCGCGATGGCACGCTACAACCTCGACGACCACAGCTACTTCACGTGGCTCGAAGCGCGCTATCACTGGCCACGCACCGACTTTGCCGTGCAATGGCAGAGCAACCACGGCTCAGCGCGCAGCGTCTACGGCGCGCAAGCGCAAAGCGAGATCGTGCAGGCGATCGCGACGTTCTTCTTTTGAACAGGGAAACGACAGAAGCGGGGAAAGCGTGACCGCCGGCACGCATCATGCAAGACGCGCCCGGCGCAGTGCGTCGGGCGCGGCAGGCAGCATGACTGACGTCAGTGCGTTGCGGCGCGCAAACCGCGTTCACGCGGGAACGGGCGGTACGACCCGGCGGCCTGCCGGATTCGCGACGGCGCGCGACTTACGTTCTCGCCGGCGCCCCGGCCGCGCTCAGCGCGACTCGAGCGCGGACCCGCCACCTTCCTCCGGCGCACCGTTCGCATGACGGATGCTGCGCGTCACCACGTTGATCGCACGGCCGAGCGGCATGCCGACGAGCCCGCCCCAGACCGCGAACGACAGGGCCGCGAAGGCGCCGGTGGCCGCCCACGGCCGCGAGGTCGCGATCGCGTAATGAATGAACGTCTCGGCGGCGAACGTCAGGAGCAGCGTGACCAGCAGGCTCGCGTCGCCCGGCAGGCGCACGAACATGCCTTCCGGCCCGGTCCTGAACTGCAGGCGCCAGCGGCGCGCGTGGAACCAGCCGCCCGCCGTGCCGACCACGAGCATCGCGACGGCCGCCGCGTAGGCATCGGCGCCCGCCCGGGGAAACAGGTGGCCGAGGCTCGACAGGCCGAGACCGACGAACACGACCGGAAACAGGAGCGGACGCACGGGCCGGACTTCGCGCACGAAGCAGCGCTTCACGCCGATATAGACGAGCACGCAGAACAAGACGTAAACGTAGGCAGGGAAATGGGGCATGGTGAGTACCTGTACGGAAGCGCCGCAACCGGCGGACATGTCAGCGACTATAGCGGCCGGCCGGACCACGCGCCGCGCGTTGCGATGAACGGTGGAAATCGACCGATGAACGGCCCTCAGGTCCGGCGAACGTCCGTGCGGCCTGCCGCGCCCGCGTCGCAGCCCAGCGCTGATCGCCGGTCGCAATGCCGTCGCGAATTACGCTACCATCTCCGCAATCCGCTCCCGCTCGCTCCCATGCCAAGCAAGCCGTTCGCCTTCCTGTCGTTCGAACCGCACGTCGGCCCCGCGCAACGGGGCCGCTCGCTGCTGGGGCTGTTCTGCTTCAACTCGGCGGTCGGGCTGATCTTCTGGGCGACGCGCCGCAACGAGGCGCTGCTGCCGTACCTGGTCGTCGCGAACGGCATCGGGTTCAGCGCGACGCTGCTCAGCGTCGCCATCGACCGCCTCGTGCGCGGCAAGCTCGCGCTGGTGCCGAAGATCCTGATCGTCGCGCCGGCCAGCGTGTTCATCGGTTTCGAAGTCGCGGCCTCGACGATCGGGCACGTCCCGCACCTGATCGGGCATGCGGGCGTCAAGGTCTGGCTGGCCTACGGCTCGTCGTTCATCGTCGCCGGCGCCGCCTGCGCGTTCGTCTCGGTGTTCGTGCAGGCCGCCCGCATGCGCACGTCGCTCGAGACGCAGCGGCGCGAGGCCGCCGAGGCGCGCCAGGCCGAAACGGCCGCGCGGCTCGCGCTGCTGCAGGCCCAGATCGAGCCGCATTTCCTGTTCAATACGCTGGCGAACGTGCAGAGCCTGATCGAGCGTGATCCGGCCCGCGCCACGACGATGCTCGACAGCCTGAACCGCTATCTGCGCGCGAGCCTCGGGCGCACGCGCAAGGCCACCTCCACGCTGGAGGAAGAACTGGAACTCGTCGAGGCGCTATTGAAGATCGCGACGATCCGGCTCGGCGAGGAACGCCTGCGCTATGCGATCGACGTGCCGGACGCGCTGCGGGCCCTGCCGCTGTCGCCGCTCCTGCTGCAACCCCTGGTCGAGAATGCGTTGCTGCACGGCATCGAGCCGTCGGTCGACGGCGGCGAAGTCCGCATTCGCGGCACGCGCGACGGCGGCCTGCTCGTCCTGAGCGTGAGCGACACCGGCGTGGGGCTCGGCAATGGCGGCACGAAGCTCCACGGCGGCGTGGGACTCGCGAACATTCGCGCCCGGATGATCAGCCTTTATGGCGAGCGCGGCCGCGTGTCGGTCGGCGCGAACGCCGACGCCATGCGGGGCGTGACCGCAACCTTGCAGATCCCGATTGCCTGATATGCCGACAGCCCTGATCGCCGACGACGAACCCAACCTGTCCGCCGAGCTCGCCGCACGTCTCGCGACGCTGTGGCCCGAGCTGGAGATCGTCGGGATGCCGCGCAACGGCGTCGATGCGCTCGCCGAACTGAATGCAAAGCGCCCGGATTTCGCGTTCCTCGACATCCGGATGCCCGGTATCGACGGGCTGAAGATCGCGAGCCTGGTCCCGTACGTGCACGTCGTATTCGTGACGTCCTACGACGAGTACGCGGTTCAGGCGTTCGACCAGTCGGCGATCGACTATTTGCTGAAGCCCGTGGCCGACGATCGCCTCCTCCGCTGTATCGTCAAGCTGCAGCGCGGTGGCCCGGCCCCGACCGACACCGAACTCCTGGCCAATGCCGCCGAGCCGCGCGATGCGGCGCCCATTCGCTGGATAACCGTGGGCCTGCGGGACACGACCCGGCTCGTTTCGGTGGACGAAGTGCTGTATTTCCAGGCAGCGGACAAATACACGGAGGTCGTGACCGCGAGCGAGCGGCACGTGATCCGCACGCCCCTCCGGGAAATGCTTCAGCGGCTCGATACCGAGCGTTTCGCGCAGGTGCATCGCGGCGTGATCGTCGCCTATGCGGCGATCGATCACATCGAACGCGACTTGCTTGGCCGCCAGCGCATTCATTTGCGCGGAAGCGGCGACGTTCTGCCGGTCAGTCGTGCGTGTGCGGGCCTCTTCAAGCAGATGTAAATCCGATCGCGGCGGCACGATCTCGCACACGACGGGGATCGACGTCGCGCTGGTGGTGCGCACCACGCGATCGGTTCAATTGACCGACGCGGGCGCGCAACTGGTGCAGTTGCTGGAGGGACCGCTCGTCGATATCGGCAGCGCGCTCGATGCAACGGGCACGACCGACGCGCCGCGCGGCCATCTTCGGCTCACGGCCACGTCGATTGCCGAGCCCTTTCTGTCAGGCCCGTTGCTGGCAAGCTTTGCCGAGCGTTATCCCGACGTGACCATCGACGTGACCGTCACGGACGAGGAATTCGATATCGTCGAGCGTGGCTTCGATGCCGGGATCCGGCTGGGACAGGTCATCGAGAAGGACATGATTGCCGTGCCGCTGGGCGGCGAGCAACGCGTACGCGCTCAATTGCCGTAGATGTCGAAATTGAAATAGCGACTGGCGATCTTGTCATACGTCCCGTCGGCACGGATCGCGGCGAGCGCCGTATTGATCTTGTCCTTCAGGTCCGTGTCGTCCTTGCGAATGCCGATGCCCTGACCCGGTCCGAAAATCTTCGGATCGTTCAGCTCGCCGCCCGCGAACGCGTAGTCCTTGCCTTGCGGCGTATTCAAGAAGCCGCGCGATGCTTGCACGCCGTTTTGCAACGCCGCATCGAGCCGGCCGTTGGTCAGGTCGGCATACACCTGATCCTGGTTCTGATACGACAGGATGCGCGCGCCGCTACCTTCCCAATGCGCCTTCGCATAGGTCTCCTGCATCGAGCCTTGCAGCACGCCGATGGCTTTACCGTTGAGCGATGCCGGCGTCGGTTGGATACCCGAGCCCTTTTTCGCGACAAGAAACGTCGGTGCGTGCGCCGTCTTGTTCGAGAAATCGATTTGCTTCAATCGCGCAGGCGTCATCGACATCGACGACAGGACCGCGTCGAATTTCCGCGCCTTCAGGCCGGGAATCATGCCGTCAAATGCATTTTCGACCCAGAGGCATTTCGCGTTGAGGCGCCTGCACACTTCATTGCCGAGATCCACGCCGAAGCCCGTCAATTCGCCGGACGGTTTCTTGTATTCAAACGGAGGATAAGACGGGTCGACGCCAATGCGAATCGTCGTCCATTCCTTGGCAAACCCGGTTGCGGACATGGCAAGTGCAACCAGTCCGATCATGATCCTCTTCATTCTTTTCTCCATGTAGTTGAAATAACTGCGTTGGCATTTACCCTTCGAACCGATCGATTCGAAACGGGTGACGACGCCTGATTCGTCGAAACCGGAACCTGCACGGCAGCCGTCGAGTTCCCCGCCGTCGGTCGTCGCGCCGCCTCAATCCTGCATTCCACCGGACGGAGGATTTTCCATCCCCTGTTTCGAGAAATAGCGGGCGCTTCCGCCGTGCTTGATTCGGCACACGCAAGCGTGGGCCTTTTCAGATCATCGATTCCGGTTGTATTGTGCCTTATCCGATTGAGCATCCAGAATTTCGACGCGTCCTTCATTCGATTTCCACGCGACGCATCGAAAATAATCGACCGCATTCCGTGCATTTCCGCCTATGCGCGTCGAACGTCTTGGCGACCCGGTAAGCGATCGAATTGGCAATCGTCATATGCCGGACGCGGCTATCGTCCTCAAGCGCAACCATCGAAAGATCGTTGCCATAGCTCGACATCTTCATGTTGAAGCTTGTTGAGCCCGCTCGTCACTCCAGTTCGAACACTAAAAAAGCACCAGAAATCGGACGTGACATGTTCCAGACGATGCGACAAGCCCGCGCGCCTTGGCGCGACTCAGGGATGGGGGAACAAGTTTTTGAAAAGATGAAACGGATCGGATTTCCTGCTCGACAGCATCGTCAATCAAGCGAACCTGCCGGAAAGCGCCAGTTCGATGGAAGGCGGCATCCGACGCCGTGTGCGTGATACGCATTCGCGGCGACACTGCGTGAATGCGCGCCGATTCCGACCGTACCGTGCACCTGCCATGAGGTGGACGCCGCACATCGGGACGACACGCGGAGCATGTCGCCACGATGCGGCTTACTCGCTCGTTCCAGCCGGGAAATCGTCCTGATCAAATATTATTCTTGAGATTCTTGAGAATTTCGTAGAACCAGTTGGTGCTTTGGCTGTTGTTCAATGCTTGAATCCTGCTCCAGTCCCTATCGAGATTCCAGACCGAGCCGGTTGCGAGTTCATTGTCTGCCGGGCAATTTGGATATGTTTTGAAAATATCCTTGTATGTTTTGATTTTCCCATTGGCAATAGCGACAGCTGCGTCGGCGCCCGTCCTGAGGTTGGCAATTGCCCTGTTGCTGATATCGTTGAATACCGCGCTCGAGAACTGGTAGTAGACGCCGTAATACTCGTTCTTGCCCGTCACGTGCCACTCTTTCGGCATCAACTTTCCGTCGAAATTGCGAAGCTCGACGCCGGTCTCCTCCTGAAACTCATTTGCCGCGCCGATCGCCGGATCGGTGTTCGCTGCCAGCCCTCCGCCGGGAAGCGCGGACTCTCCAGGGCCGTTCTTGATCGCGGTGCCGTTCTGATAGATAACGCCGTTGCCGTTGTTGTCGGTATGAAAAAAGAACCCCTTAGTATTCTTGACGGCAATAAAGAAATTCTTCGAGGTATCGCGCACGACAGCATATGTCTGAGCCATGTTTTTAATTTCACTCCGGATCGGGTTGATGGAACGCTACGACCATACGCATTGGATGATAGTGCCTTCCAGAAATTTCGCTAGTTCAGATCGGCATGTCGCTCAACATCAAGATCATCTATTTTTATATTTTAGCTATTTGATTTTTTGGTGATGATCGTTAATTTTTTTGAAACTGTTTTCGATGCTCGCTGCGTTTAATTGCAATGCGTCGGATCGAATTGGCGAAACACAGACCGAAAAAAAGTCGTCACCGTTTGCGAAGCAAAGATGTGTCGCGAAGACCGTGCCAACTCGCCGTGATGTTGGGCCACCGCCTGGCAGCCGCCGTCATCTCCCGATGGCTCCGTCGAGCACGCTTGAGTCAGTGCCGAGCGCTCGCCAGTTCATCAGAAAACCTCGGCAGTTCAAACCGCGTTCCCGCAACAGACGAGCGATGGTCCGGAAAGTATCGCTGCACGCCGGGACAAGCGGTCACGAAGCGAGTGTGCTCGCGCCGCCCAATAACAGGCATTCACGCGCCGAAAACAGCGGGCTCGACCATTTGCCTGCTCCACAGCCATTCGAGCAGCTGTTGCGCGCTGGCCGCTTCCATCGATCTGCCGAGAAACGCCATCAGTTCGAGCGGATGCGTTGCCCGCGTCAGCATGTCGAGGAGCGGAAACAGCGCCACGCCATTCCAGAACGCGACGGGTCGATCAAGACTCGGATGCTGCAAGGCGGGATGCGCGGTGACGCGGTCGCCGGTCGCGCAAGGCACCACGACGATGCCGGTATTGCTGGCGAAGCGGATCGGACTGTGCAAGGGCAACGGAGGCGGAGGCGCGGACTCGCCGGGCTGGGGCTGGTCCGACACCACGCGCGCCCATTCATCTTGCAGCGCGTGCGTCATGAGGTCTACGCGCGCCGCGGTTTCGTCGCCGAGCGAGGGTGTCGCAACCGTATCGGACGTCAGTGCGGGCGTCGAGCGCAGGCGCCAGAAAGGCGCTTCAGCGCACCATGCCTGACTGTAGTACCCGGCGGTCCATGCGAGGTGTCGCGCCGCGCCTTCGATCAGCCGCGATTCGTAAAAGCGCTGTGCCAGTTCGCGCTCCGAAGCATCGCTTGCGCGGCACCACGTGTTGATCGCGATAGCGGCCTGGAGCGAGAAGCGCATCGCCTTCTCGACGCCCGAGGACGAGATCGGGTCGAGCGCGAAAGCCGCGTCGCCGAGCTTGATGCGTCCGTCCTGCCAGGAGAGCGCGTCGACGTAGGGCGTCGATACGCACATGCGCGGCGAATCGCACCAACGCACACCCGCCATGTCCTTGAACAAGGCGCTTCGCGTGCAGGCATTGCGCAAGACCGACGCCGGCTCGCGTTCGCGCGCGTCGTCCCGCGCGGAGGGATCGAACGTGAACATCACGCGGTAACGGCCGCCCGGCAGCGCAGCGCCCCACATCCACCCGTCATCGAGCGCTTCCACGCGCGTGGCGGCATCGGCGTGCGCTGCCGGTGTTGCCATCGCGGCTTCGGCCCATACCGTGGACAGCCGACGCGCGTGCAGGTGCTGCGGCTCGCGCCGGCTCTGCCGGCCCCGGGCATCTAGCAGCACGTGTGCCTCGACGCTCCGCAGCCCGTCGGGCGTAGCGATCTGCACGCGCCAGGCACCGGGCGCTCCGTCGACTTGCGCGAGGCTCGCCGGCCGCAGCACGTCCACGCCGCGCGCCACGGCCAGGCGCAGCAGCGCCGCATCGAATGCGGCGCGATCCACGACGGCGCCGTCGTGCGCCACCGTCTCGATCGATTCGCTCGTCCAGCGTACGCGCGTGGGCTTGCCTGCGACGATGGGAACGGATTCGAGCACCTCGTCCGCGTCGAGGTAGTCGATGATGTTTCTGACACCCGGCGTCAGCGCTTCCCCGATCTGCGGACGCGGCCATAGCGGGCTTCGCTCGACGAGCAGCACGCGATGCCCGAGATGGTTCAAGCGCAGCGCCGCGCACAGGCCAGCGGGACCGGCGCCGGTCACGAGCATGTCGAACGTGCGAGTCACGCCGTTCCCGCACCACTGGACGACGCGCCGGGCGAACCGGCAAACCAGGCCGGCGCATAGCGCGCGAGCCTGCCGTGCGCGCCGATTGCATAGTGCAGCCAGCCGCGGATGTAGTCGCACGCGCTGCGTCCGCGCTCGAGGACCTCGTGATGGCATCCGCCGCCGCAAAGATAGCGCGCCCAGCACGTATTGCAGGGCTGTTGCTGGTGCACGTGACGCTCGGCGAGCCAGATCGTCTGGCGCGCCTGATCGACGCCCGTGGCGAGATGCCCCATGACGCCGGCCTCGTCGCCGACGAAGCGGTGACACGCCGCCAGCTCGCCATCGGCGGAGACGCCCAAATACCCGGCCCCTGCGCCGCACGGATACGGCCGATGCGTGCCGCGCTGGATTTCGCGCAGCGCGTTCTGCATGTTCGAGAACGGGTAGCGCTCGCCGCGCATGACCTTTTGCTCGAACGCGAGCCCGCAGGCAATCATCCCTTGCAGCATGTCCGCCATATCGTCCGGGCCCATTTCCGCGCGGCCGTTCGACGCGCGCAGCAGCGGCGAGAAGCCGACGCTGTGGAACCCCATGTCGACGAAAGTATCGAGCGTCCTCGGCAAGTCGAGATTGAACGGCGTGACGGTCACGCGCGCCGAGACCTGCATGCGCCGCTGGCGCGCCAGCAACGGCGTCACGCGCTCGACGATGTGATCGAACGAGCCCATGCCGCCCTTGAACGGACGCAGGCGGTCATGCACGGGCCCGGGGCCGTCGAGGCTGACGGTGACAGCGAAGCCGTGCTCCTCGAAGAACGCCCCGTCGTCTTCCTGCAGCAGGCTGCCGTTCGTCGTCACCGAAAACTGGCATCGGATGCCGCGGGCATCGGCGCGCTCCCGCGCGTGGACGGTCGCCGCGCGCAGCACCGCGCGATTGGCGAGCGGCTCGCCGCCCATGAAGGCAAGATTGATCTTGCCGCCCTCGCTCGCCTGCTCGATCAGCAGGTCGACTGCCGCCAGCGCGGTTTCGAGCGGCATGTTCTTCGCCTTGCCGCCGAATTCCCCTTGCTGGGCGTAGCAATAGGTGCAGCCCAGATTGCATTTCTGCGCGACGGCAAGCGACAACGCGTGCACCGGCATCTCGGTCAACGGCGCGTCGTCGATCGCCGGGCGCATGTCGAGCCCGCGGCTCGCGACCAGCGACGCGACAGCCTGCGCATCCCCGTCCTCGAGCGCCGCCTGAAACGCGTCATGCAGATCGCGTGGCACATGAAACAGGCGGCTTCCGTTCACGAGCAACAGTTGCGCGCCCTCGGCATCCTCGACCACGTGGATCCCGGGATGCCGCGGGCGCGACGCCGCGACGATGCGCGTCGCCATCGCCGACGCCAGCGGTGCGAGCGGCTCGACGGCGCGGTCAGGCTTCATCGGCGTCCTTGCCGCGAATCACGAACTGCAGATCCTCCTGCCAGGACCGGAACAGATCGTCGTAGGACCACAACCGCGTGTCGACGCGATTGTCCGGCACGTACGTGCCCGTGCGGCGCTTGGCGAACCACATGTCGCCGCGCGCCAGCCCGTCGTCGCCCGGCTCGACATTGACGAAGTCGGGTCGCGACGCGGCCCAGTAGTAGCACGCGCATTCGCGATAGTCGTTCTGCCAGGGTGCGCAGAGGCCTTGCGTCAGCTCGCCCGGCTTCAGCATCTCGAGGTTGAAGCTGGCGGTGTCGCCCTCGAAAAAGCGCCTCAGCGTGAGCGTCACCTTCAGGGTCTCGGTTTTGCCGTGGTCGTAGTACACCTCTTCCAGCGCGTTGTCGTGAGCCGTGAATTCGCATTCGACCGGCTTGCCCTGCAAATGCACGATGCGGGCGATGGAGTTCGACCACTCCATGAACGACACCGCATTGGGATTGGGCTTGCTCGCCAGCGTGACAGGATCCCCGCCTGGCAGCACCGGTCCTGTCGTGAGGACCATCGTGCCGACCTTGTGGCCGTCGAAGCTCAGCAGGCGGCGCGTCTTGAGATGCTCGTAGCCCGGCTCCGCATCGATGACGTAGTTGTTGTTCTCGACCAGGGTGATGCCGACGAATGCGCGCCGCCAGAGATTGCGGAAATCGAACTCCAGGCCCGGGAAGCAATTCGAAATCGCCGTGCGCGGCAGCACCGAGACCGGGTTGCCCACGCCGCGATGGTGAATCTGCGCGGTCAGGTTGGACGCGCGGATCTCCCCGTTGCCGGGCCGCTCGAGGTCTTTCGGAACGTTCGGATCGTTAACCGACATGCTTGTCTCCCTTCGGATCAGGTTGTCCGAACATCGCGTCTCGCGCCGCCTTGATTACCAGGTTGATGTGGCGGCGCGTGAGCGTCAGGCTGCGGCCATCGGCCCCGCGCATCAGGGCCGGCATCTTGCGCAAGCCCTCGGCGGTCAGGTCACCGATTTCCTCGGGCTGACGCAGCAGCCTGGCGAACCACGGCGCGCCCCCCGCCGCCAGCGTGCTGAACACGCGCTCGTGCAGCGCACGCAGCGCGAGATTGTCGACGATCGACTCGGCGGCGATCGGCTCGTAATAGCGCTCGAAGTCGGCCGTGTTCTGCCGCACCATCGTGCTCGCGACGTTGAGCCTGCCGTTGACCGGGTTGCCGTTCATGACCGCGGTGTTCATGAGGCGGATCGTTTCGAGCGCACGCAGGACGATCTCCGTGGCTTCGTCGATCGATACGCTCTCTTCCGGGACGTGGATGCCCTGGAGAATCTGCTCCATCTCGTCGGACACCACGCGCACCGGCATGGTATCGGGCGCATAGGCCGGCGGCCCGGCGCCGATATAGCCGTGCGCGCGCAGCGTGGAGCCGTCCCGCTTCGTCAGCACGACTTGCACGTGGCCATCGCATTCGTCGTCGAGATAGCCCCAGCTGACCTGATTGCCATCCTTGTCGGCGTACCCGGCAAAAATCTGCGCGGGGTTGGTCGGCGCGGGATGCGCTTTCGTCGGGCCGCCCGCCTCCCTGAAGCCGAGCCACTTGCCCGGCGTCTCGGCATAGAGCAGGAGATCGTCGCGATCGATGACGGGATCGGGCTTCAGCTCGCTTTCGCGTTCCTTGTCCGACGTGCGGCGCACCAGCCGCGTGCCGTACACGATACCGGCGGCAGGGGTGTAGCGCAGGCGGATCTCGGGGAACTGCGCCGTCGGCTTGACGAACTGGACGTGGCCGAGCGGAAGATGCCGCCCCGCACGAAAATGTTCGCAATGGCCCAGCATCGCGTGCCGCGCGTGATCCTTGAGGCCAGTCAGGTTCGCGTGGATCTTGTCGTTCGGGTCGTTGGTGCGGCGGTAGATCTTGATGTTGCCCAGATGGATATCCCAATGCAGCGCGTCCAGATCGAGTTGTTCCGCCGCGAGCAATTGCAGCGTGAGCGGCTGCAGCGTATGGGGCGCCTCGCTCGTGCGCGCAAACACTTCGAGAAAAGGCGCGACCGGCCGCACCTTCCTGTTCTCGTCCTTGAAGCGAATCGTGTCGGGCACATAGGCCTTCGCGATCTCGCCGCTTTCGGGATCCACCTCCAGCGTGGTGCACGGCACGATGCGTCGAAAGTCGAGCGGGTTGTCGGGATCGACGACGAGGTCGAACGCTTCCAGCGGCGTCG
Source organism: Burkholderia sp. Ac-20384 (assembly GCF_017104605.1). Lineage (NCBI taxonomy): Bacteria > Pseudomonadati > Pseudomonadota > Betaproteobacteria > Burkholderiales > Burkholderiaceae > Burkholderia > Burkholderia sp. Ac-20384. The sequence goes on from NZ_JAAGPE010000022.1 coordinate 52,744, forward strand.
CCGCGGCGCCCAGCCTGCCGACCGCGACGGGCGGCAAAATCCGGAGTTCCAGTATCGGCATGTGCGGCTCCTAGAGTAGCGCCAGGTCGACTTCGCCGGACAGGATGCGCCTGGCGACGGCGGCCAGGTTCCTGTCGGCTTCGCGCAGACTGAGCAAATACGGATGGCGCCCGGCATCGGTGTTGGCCAGCAACTCCACCACGAGGTTCTCCGATGCCGCGAGCAGATCGAGGTGCCCGCGCCAGCGGTTCGCCTCACCGAACGGGCTGTTGAGCGTATAGGGCATCTGGAACGGCGGCCCCGCGAGCGACGCGTCCGGCTCAGCCGACACGCGCGACTGCATCAGGATCTCCGAGAGCGCGCGCAGGTTGTACATCTCGCCGAACGCCGCATTGACGATCGTGCCACGCGGCGTGAACTGCCCGGCCGCATTGAGCCCGCCGTAGAGCGTGAAGCTGTGGATCAGGTACTGCAGCAGCATGCGGTAGCGCAGGTTGAACAGCGACGCCCACAGCTGGGTCACCGGCTCGGTGATCGGCGTCACGGGTGTGCCCCCCAGCTCCGGCTCGAACTCGGGGTCGAGCGCCACGTAGGGATTGACCGCGACGGGCCGCGAAGGCCGCCAGGTTTCGTCTACCTGCGTCGCCTGCAGATCGGCCGCCGCTGCCGGATAGGCTTCCGTCCAGGCTTCCTCGAGAAAGTCGTCGGGGCGTGCGGCACGCCAGGTGTCGACGCCGAACAGCTCGCCTTCGACAACCGCGAGCATCTCGACATAGATCCGCAAGAAGCGCACAAAATGCGAGGGATCCTTGCCGTGGGGCGCCTCCCCTTGCTTGGCGATTTTATCCAGCGCGTTCACCGCGTCGTCGCGCGAGGTGGCGGGCATCACGAGCACGTCCGGCGTTCCGCCTGGAGCGCGACCGCCGCCGCCCCGGTGACCGCCCTTGTACCCGCGTCCCCATTCGGCGAAATCCGCCTGGCAGCGGTAGGTGTCGGCCTGGAAGACATCATCGGGCAGGTGGTCCCTGACGAGCGGAATCAGCGTATCGAACAGCTCGGCGACCTGATGAGGATTGGATGCCTGCTCGCCGACGCGCCGGCGGATATCCGCGCCCAGCTCGCCGCCGTCCCAGTCGGGCGGCGCCTCCGTATAGACGTATTTCGCGAGCGAATCCAGCGTCAGCGGTTCGAGCATGAAAGGGAACGGATAGAACGGCGTATCCCACGGGTAATCGTCACGCTCGAAATGCAAGGGCGAGCCGATCAGGCGCAGCACGTTCTGCACCGTGATCAGGTGGCCCATCTCCTCCTTGGCGATGCCGAGGATGGTCTCCTGCCAATTGCGGACCGTGTCGCGAAACGCCTCCGGCACCTGCGGCCCGCCCAGCGAATAGCCGGCGTACAGATACTGCACCATCAGGCAATGCTCGATTTCCGCGTCGATGGACAGCAGGTAGGTGACGTAGTCGCGCGTCGATAGCTCATTGTTGAGCACAGGCTTGGTGGTAGGGCCTTCGGCGGCCAGCTTGCCAAGCGCAAGCCGCCCCGGGGATGAACCGCCGGGCGCGAGATGCCGCCACAGTCTGAGAGATTGCATTGCCGCTCCTTATTACCTACGTCTGAAATAGAGGGTCGTGCAGTACTGCAGGGAATGGCTGGTATGTCGGTACTGATGCGCGCCAAACGTCTTTCGACGCAACGCGCGGTCAATCGAGCGGGCGCGTCGCCGCCCCGCCCGCTCGTCTTTCCCGGCCCCGGCGCTCCGTGGAGAACCGCGGCACGTTCAACTGCAACCGCATGCGCCGAACAATCAGATTGGCTTGCAGATGAACGGGTACTCGGAATCATCAATCAACGGCTCGATGTCGAAGAAATCGTTGAGCACCGATTCCGCCGTGCAATAGGCGCCTTCCACCCAGGCCTGATCGTTTGAGTAGCACTCCCCCACGATGAAGATGGGCGCATCCTTGCCGTCGATCAGCTGCGACGGCCTGCGGATTTTTTGCTGGACGTCGGCAACGTCGTAGTGCGCCGCCCACGCGTGGTAGCCGGCACGGAACGGCGGCAGCGACCAGTCGACATAGGCCGCCTCGAGCGGCTCGGGCACATCCGCATAGTTCGAGTTCGGCCCAAAGTGCAATTCCGCCAGCTGCTTTCGCAGCATCTTGACCATTCTGTCGGGCACCTTGCGCGGCCCGATCAGCGGCTGGATATCGTCGGCGATCGGCACATGCCGCTCTTCGTTCGGCCCGAGCTCCAGCTCGCGCCAAAACGTGGTGAAGGTTTCGTCGTCGTAGGAGGCCAGCAGGCCGTAGACCGGCTTTGCATGCTTGTCAGCCGCGTTATTGCCGAAGTAGACCACCATGCGGATCGGCGTGTCGGTCACGCTCGGTCCCATGGTGTTGCGCGTTGCGGCGATGAGCAGCGACGTTTCCTGCTTGACGGTCATCCGCTCGCCGGCCGCTTCTTCCACGGCCTTGACCAGCGCGTCCGTGCTCGCGAACTGGACATTCAGGATCTTGTGCGAACCCGACATCGCGTGCAGAAACACGGGCGGAAAGTCCTGCTCCTTGAGCGACGCGATCACGGCGTGCGTCACTTCATAGCCGTTGATCTTGGGCGGATAGGTCGTCGCCGGGTCCAGCCACCATTCCTTCTCGAAGAACATGCCGACCTTGTAAGACGGCTGCATGATGGCCGACTCGAGATAGAGCTTGACCTTCCGGTCGTTCAGGACGTCCAGTCCGCCCCGATCGTCATAGCGGGAGCCCTGGGCAACCTGTTCGAGCGCCGCGCGCGGCATGGCCAGCCAGGCGGCCGCCGTGGCCCGACGGGCAGCCTCCCGGTAGGGATCTTCCCGCGTCGCGATCGTGTAATGGACGACGCCGTTCTCGACATGGATGGAGCGCAGCCGCTGGTTCGGGTAATACTGAAGCGTGACGCCACGCTGCCTCGCCAACTGCTCGATGGCCGCAAACAATGCGTTAAACATGCCCGAGTAGCCGGTCGTCAGCGTCATGTACTGATTGCCCGGCGTGAATTCGTTGTTCGCCTCGAAGGCGACCGCGGTATTCCAGTTGATCACGTTGGACGAGTATCCGTTGCCGTCCGCGGCGTACTGATAGCCTTCCGAGCCGAGCTGGTCGTACATCAGGTTCCAGTAGCCGATGTCCTTGAGCAGATCGCCTTTCTGGAAGATGGAGCTCGACGGCAGTTCGGCCGTGATGCGGCCATCCTGATAGAACGCGTCCCACTGCTTGCGCGTACTCGGACCACTGGTGCTCGTGACCGATACTGCCTCGACGGCGGCGAAGCCCTGGTCGGGCGTGGTCGCGGCACCGAAGTTGTTGGCCGCGTACGGCGCCGGATTGCGCGAAGAAATATCGCTTTGATAGAGATTCCTGGCGCGCAGGTAGTAGAGGGGATCGCTCGATTCGTTGAACGGCACGGCATAGCGGTCGAGCCCGAGCTTGGCGATCACCGTCGTGACCAGCCGGTGGCCCTGCGCTTTACCGTCGTTTTTGCCGTTCCATTGCGAATAGCGCATGCCGCCCAACTCGAGGTACGAATGGTCGGGATTGTTCTTGTAGTGCCAGGTGCAGACCCGGGCACCGGGCGCACGGGTGCCCTGAAATTCCTGCGAAAAATCGTACTTGCCCCAGTCGAAGAGTTCCAGGACGTCGCCCTGCTGCAACTGCCGATGCGGATCGCCCCCCGCTCGCGCCTGGCCGTTCAACAGTCGCCAGGCCGTGTACAGGCCGGCGGCACCACACCCGAAGATCGAATAGGTCTTGCTTGCCATGGTGTCCTGCTCCCGTAGATGCGCGGCCTGTGCTCAGGCCAGCTTGTTGAAATAGCGGCTACCGGTGGAGAAGTGCGAGATGTCGAATGGGGTATGACCGTCGAGGGTCAACTGGCAAAGAATTTCGCCAAGCAGCGGAACGAACTTTCCGGCCCAGCCGGTCGCATAGATGACGATGTCGCGGTGGTTCGGCACATAGTCGGGCGCGAAGTCGATCAGCAATTCCTTGTTCGCGATCTTGCTGAGTGCAACGAGGCAGGTCGACGTGAAGCGCGGAACCGGCTCGAGACCCTCCATGTGCTCGCCGACCCATTCGGCCGTGAACGCGAGTTCCTGGGGATTCGGAATGGGCGTGCGTTGATCGGGGGACGTCAGCGGCGCGAGGACGAAGTCGGACGCGACACGGATATAGCCCGGGTAATTCCAGGCGACCTCCGGGAAGCCGTAGAACTGGTTGCCGTTGTCGCCCACCGGGTTCTGGAAAACGAACCAGGTGGGGTACTGGATATCCGGCCGGGTCTTGCGGTAGTAGGCCGAGGCCATGTTCCAGTAGGTCGCCGCGATACGGAACCCCAGCAGCCTGAACACGTCGTCGGCATAGGGGCCCGGCGTCAGCACCAGCTTTTCGGCACTGAAGGTCCCAAGCGGCGTCTTCACTTCAAAGAGGCCCTGCCGACGCTCGATGCCGATGACCGGCGCCTCCTGCAGCAGTTGCACGAACGGAGAACGCTGATTCCAGTCGAGCAGCGTCCGCTGCGTGGCCGCGAGATCGATGCTGGCGCCCTGGGCCTGAAAGAGTCCCGTATACGTCGACGGCAGATTGCGAAAGTGAAAACGCTTCTCCAACTCGTGCGCGTCCAGCGTTTCATAGGCAACCCCTTCGGCCTTCAGCGCCTGCTCGGCGGCGGGGATATTGCCCTCGGTCGACTTGACTGACGGATCGCCGAACCACAAGGTGCCGACCGTGTCCATGAGCGGCACCGGCGTCAAGCTCTGCAATTCGTCCCAATAGGGGATCGACTGCTTGACCAGCTTGACCATGTACGCGTCGGGATAGGGAATGCGGAACTGGCGCGACACGCCGGCCGAGCTGCCAAGCTGGTTCACGAAGGTGAACTGCTCGAGCACCAGTGTCCTGGCCTTGCGCTTGCCGAGATGGTAAGCGGTCGACAGGCCCATGGGCCCTCCACCGACAACGATGACGTCAAAGCGTTGCGTTGCGTCGTGCATGTGGGGCTCCAGGGCATCCGGAAGCACATCGATTACAGCGATCCGTGAGATCACGGTCCCGATTGATGCAGCAATGGCCGAGTTGCTGAGCGAACTTCAGAGAGGCTTTGAAAAACGGAATGGATGACGCCATTTTCATCGTTGGCGGTGCGTCGTCGTCCGTCTCACGCTGAGCTAGTCGCTGCGGTCGAATTACATGCGAGCGGCGGTATGTGAGCAAGCTGGCAATCCTGACAGGGGGTGAGATTCAATCGCGGTTCGTCGCGACGAATCAGGGTTTCCTCTAGTGTTCTTATGGTCGATGTACGTGGGGTACATGACCTCGTACCGGATCGATAAGGACGCTCCAATCGCCCGGGCCGTAGACATCGAGTCGAAGTTCGATCAGGCCGGTAGCCGCAGCTTCAAAAGCTGCTTGATCTCACGTTGCCTCGATCAATTCGCTCTTGCGCACCATCGTCAGCAAAATGAGGCGTAAAGCGGGCCGGATTTTCGGGTAGGTCGCTGCCTGCTCCAACTGTCGGTGCATGAGCCGAATTTCCAACGTCGTCGGCCTTCTGTCCTTCGGCATAAACGTGGCGATTGGCGCGACGCAAACCTCGTCAGCCGCGTTCGCGATTTTCTCGCCGTGCGGAATCTCGTGGGCATAAATCTGCTTCACGATATCGCGAAAATGAACTGTAGTAGACCTACTGATTCAAGTCAGGCTCGTGCAGGTGATACACCGCGCCCGGCGCAAACGCGTAAGGCTCGTGCATATTCGTCACGAACCAGGTTACAGCTTTGTGCTGAACCTGAGTTTGGTTGGGCAATCGTGCTGCAGCGATTAGGTTCCATATCTAGCTGACGCGTCGATACGGGACTTGGAGCGACGCGCTACAGCGAATGGCGGTTCTGGGCGACGCGAGCGACTCTGAACGACGGTGGATTCAACCGGTCTGCACTCGTACAAAGCAGCCATTCGGACACGGGTTTGGTGACCGCCTCGCGGGCAATGCCATCCGGCTTGACGACGATGCGCAAGCCCTTGGACAACGTAAGCAACACACCGCCAGACGCATTCGCCTGCACATCGTCCACGGTTGTGGGATCAAACACGACCAGCAACGCGCTGATCTCTTCAGTCGCAAGATTTCTGTCGTCATCTGAGTCGATGAAATCAGCTCGTGTGCCGAAACGTCGTCCCCGTGCTCTACTCTCCAACCATGTTCGATATGTGTCGCAATACGAGTGGGACGACCGTGCATGTTCAACACTTCGCAACCGAATGGATGTGGCAATGCAATCACGAGCGCCCTAACATGGGCCTGGCCGGCATGGCGCCGAAACAGCGGCTCATGGCCGCAACAGAAACTCTACTTTTGACTCGCGTCAAAAGTGGGGGATTCCGTTTGGTAGACGCACCTGAAACTCTATTCCGGACTATCGCTTCCCCAATGATCGGTTAGAATTTCCGAGAAATTTTCAGTCTCTCGCATGTGTCATTGGATTAGCCTATCGGTAGGACTCTACGCGGCAGGGGCGTCACTGTGTATATCGCAGAAATTCGAATCGAGAACTTCCGGCTGTTTGGTGCCAATAACAATGCGCTCGTGCTACCACTGTCCCCGGGACTTACCGCATTGGTCGGCGAGAACGATGCCGGTAAGACAGCGGTCATCGACGCGCTACGTTTGGTGGTCGGCACGCGTGACCAGGACGTGCTGCGAGTGGATCCACTTGATTTTCATCAGCCCACCCCCGGTGGTCCAAGTGCCGACGAAATTATCATCCGTCTGACTTTCAGAGGCCTCACCACCGCTGATCGAGGCGCGTTTGCCGAGTTTCTCACGTATGAGACGGTAGCCGGGGTAACCAATACCGTACTGATCGTGACCTGGGTTGCGAAACGCAACACCAAGGAAGGCAGCTCACGCCGGGTGCTTCCGCCTGAGTGGCGCACGGGTGCCAAGGGAGACGGCCCATTGCTCGATCTGGGGGCACGATCCCTGCTGACGGCAACGTATCTGCGGCCGTTGCGCGACGCCGAGCGGGCCATGAGCTCTGGGCGAGGATCGCGACTTTCGCAGATCCTCCAACACACCACTGAAATCCGCGACACAGGAAACCCTTTCGACAAGCTTGCCGATCCGCCACCCGACCCGACGACGTTGAGTGTGTTGGGCCTCGGCGACTATGCGACTCATCTGCTTGGGGAGAGCGAAGGCATTAGGCAGGCTCGAAAGCGGCTCAATGATGAGTACCTGAAGCCCCTCTCGTTCGCCAACGATATGCTGAATGCGCGGATCGGCGTAGCAGGCGCGCAGGAGGACAGCCTCAGATTGCGGCAGTTGCTTGAGAAGCTTGAGCTCGTACTGACCGCGTCGTCTGACGCCGAAAGCGCGCACAGTCGTGGACTCGGCTCAAACAACCTGCTGTTCATGGCGTGCGAGCTCCTGCTTCTCGCTACTGAAAGCGACGGATTCCCGTTGCTGCTGATCGAAGAGCCCGAGGCGCATCTCCATCCACAGCGGCAGTTGCAACTTATGTCGTTCCTGCAGGCGCAGGCAAAGAAGACGCGTGGCGATGGACAGCGCATCCAGATCATCGTTACAACGCACAGTGCCAATCTCGCTTCGGACCTACAACTCGACAGGCTCGTACTGATTGAAGGCGGACGCGCTTTCCCTCTGTGTGAGGGAAAGACCAAGCTCAGCACATCAGACTATCGATTTCTCGAGCGCTTCCTCGATGTGACCAAGGCAAACTTATTCTTCGCGCGCGCAGTGATGATCGTCGAGGGGGATGCCGAGAACATCCTCCTGCCCGTCATAGCGAGGTTACTTGACCGCGATTTCCACCATCACGGTGTCTCCGTGGTAAATGTCGGCGGTGTTGGGCTCGGCCGATACGCACGCGTATTCATGCGCGAAGACGTCGAGAAGGATGGGGTCATTAACATTCCTGTCGCCTGCATCACCGACATGGACGTGATGCCCAACAATGCGCCTTGGATCGTCGGTAAGCTGGAGGACGGGCAACCGATCCCTCTAAGACCTCCCTCAAAGCGGCAATGGCGGATCAAGGACGATTTTCCGGGCGAACACCTCGAACAGCGGCGAGCCGAACGCAAGGAGAAGGCCTCAGGCCAAAAGGTCGAGACGTTCGTCGCTGACGAATGGACGCTTGAGTTTGACCTCGCATTCCATGGTCTCAGCAAGCACGTCTACCGCGCAGGGACGCTGGCGCTAGCCAATGACCGCCTCACTGCCGGCACTGCCGAGCAGGCCGTCATCCTTGCCGCCGCTGATGCAGCCTATCAAGCGCTGATCGATGCGGGCCATGATCCATCGACGCTCGCTTCACATGTCTATGCGCTGTTTGAGGCTGATGGGGCCTCAAAGGCGATCGGCGCGCAATATCTTGCCGAACTGCTGGAAAAGGAGGTTGCGGACAATAACCTGGATGCCAATAGCTTACGCGCATTGCTGCCGCCCTACATCGTTGCGGCTATCGAGCATGTCACCGGGCCGTTCGCACCGCCGCTCGCAGGCGGCGCGGCCGGAGCACCGGGCGCGGCAGTAATAGCGCCGGCACCGGGGGCCTGAGTGATGTACGACGATCTAATCCGCGAGGAAGACGTTACTTGGGCAGCAGTATTGATGGGGCTTGGCCCGGCGGGATTTGCGGCTGTCGAGGGTGATGACAGCCGACTCCGAGCAATGCTGCGACTCGACACAATCGACTTCGAGGCATGCCCGGGAAGTGGCAAGACGACTTTGCTGGTCGCAAAACTCGCAGTGTTGGCGATGCGCTGGCCAAGCCGTCAGCAGGGCATCTGTGTGCTGTCGCATACCAACGCCGCGCGCAACGAAATCAACGCGAAGCTCAGCAGTTCGGCGGCGGGTGTCTCTTTGACACGCTACCCGCACTTCGTCGGCACAATCCACGCGTTTGTGAACGAGTATCTCGCGCTGCCTTGGCTCCGGTCGAAAGGAGTCGAAGTGCGCTGCATCGATACGAGGATTGCGCTTGCAAAGCGCTGGAGCCTGTTACCCGCGAATCGGCGCTGGGCTTTGCAGCAGGCAAATCTGAGCGAGACCTGCCTGATTTACGACCAGACTGACTATGGCGGGGGCAAGACAGGCCGTTTCGGACCGCTGACACCTACATATCAAGCGATCATCGATGCGCGTCGCCGATCGAGCGAACAGGGATATTTCTGCTTCGACGAAATGTTCGTATGGGCCTGTGAATTGCTTGATCGGCATCCTGAGACAACTCCAATGCTACGTCGGCGCTTTCCGCTGGTATTCATCGACGAGGCGCAGGACAACAGTGAGGCACAATCGGCGCTACTGCACCGCATCTTTTGCAGCGGCGACGCGCCGTCGCGCCGTCAGCGTTTCGGCGACTCCAACCAGGCCATCTACGGAAGCACCAACCAGAGTGGCGCCACGACTGACCAGTTTCCAGGCGCCGTTGTACATCCGATGCCACGCAGCTACCGTTTTGGTCAGAATCTTGCGGATCAAGTAAGGGGATTGGGGGTTACGCCGCATGCGCTAATCGGCGCCGGTCCACCGGAACACCTCAGCGCCGATCCTAAGGCGTCGGCAATCTTCCTTTTCGATGACGGGTCGGTCCAGAGAGTGCTGGAGCGCTACGGCCAGCATTTGCTGGATAGCTTCGACGCAACTGTGTTGAAACACGGAGTGTTTACTGCAGTGGCCGGGGTTCACGAACCCGGGGACGACGATCGCATCCCGCGAGCGATGGGACACTATGTGCCCAGTTACGACCCGGCATGCGTTCGGAAGGAGTCCACGCCGAACAGCTTCGCACAATACCTTGCGCGGGCTCGTTTTGAGATGGCTGGCAGCGGAAACACGGACAGGCTTATCAACGCCGTGGCGGCGGCGCTCCTCGCTGCAAGCGAGCTTGCCGGCGTCCCGTACGGGGCGAGCGCACGGAAATCGCCTCATCGCCGGGTGGTCGAGATACTTGGCGACAGCGATGCGAGAAGCGAATATCTCGCATTGCAAGAAATCATCCTGACGCACCGAGGCGATATCACCCCTGCGGTCTGTGCAGCGGCAGCACAAGCCCATATCGAAGCGGTGATCCGGCAACTGAGCGGCGCAGAGGTGCTTGGCGAGGACGTTGCCACCTTCTTAGCACCGCCGCAGGCTCAGGCCGTAGCTGAGGGTGAAGCCGCAATCGCCGCGCGCACCGATAATTTGTTTGCTTATCCGCCCGACGCACCACAGGTACACATTCGGCTGAGCTCGATCCATGCGGTGAAGGGCGAAACGCACACGGCGACGCTCGTCCTCGATAGTTTCTACCACGCGCATCATCTAAGCGAACTCAAGCCATGGTTGCTGGGCACGAAATCGGGCGGCTTTTCGACAAACTCCAGGGGCCGGCAGGTCCCTGAAGGCACGCGAATGCTCGGGCGGCTCAAGCTCCATTACGTCGCCATGACTCGCCCGACTCATCTGCTGTGCTTGGCGATGCGGAAGGATGCGTTTGGGCATGGGGAACTCGACATGCTGATGGGTCGGGGTTGGACTGTCATTGATTGCTGCGCAGATGCGCAGGCACAAGTCTAGGCGTACAGCTATGACGCTGATCAAGGGTCGGAAAAAGGAAGCCGACTTCTTCACAGAACTGGACACGCCGTCTGCAACTGTTGCGTGATCGCGAGATGGCTTAACCGCCGGCTGCTGCCGAACAACGGCCTGAACTCCAAACCCTCCATGCTCACATGTGAGTTTTTTTCGCACGTCGCAGTCGGTTGACCTGCTCCCCGCGTTTAGTACGGTGACGGTGTAGAGTCCGTTCCAGAGAGGAACGGCAATGAAAAAGCGATTCACCGAAGAGCAAATCATCAGCATCTTGAAGGAAGCCGAGGCTGGCCTGAAG